>JBEVDF010000333.1:0-4788 GCA_040514145.1 Aeromicrobium sp. | reverse complement strand
CCCGCGGTCTGGGAGGGCGTCGTCAGCATCTTCCGCGACTACGGCTACCGCCGGCTGCGCTCGCGCGCCCGCCTGAAGTTCCTCGTGCAGGACTGGGGCATCGAGAAGTTCCGCGAGGTGCTGGAGACCAAGTACCTCGAGCGCCCGTTGATCGACCTCGACGCTCCCCCGGTGCCCGACACCCCGGTCGACCACGTGGGCGTGCACCGCCAGGTGGACGGGAAGTTCTACGTCGGCGCCGCCACCACGGTGGGTCGCATCTCCGGCCCGATGCTGCAGAAGCTGGCCGACGTCGTGGAGGCCCACGGCTCCGCCCGGGTGGCGCTCACCCCGATGCAGAAGATCGTCGTCCTCGACGTCGACGAGGATCGCGTCGAGTCGCTCGTCGCCGCGCTCGCCGAGCTGGGCCTGCACGCCCGGCCGTCGAAGTGGCGCCAGCACACGATGGCCTGCACCGGCATCGAGTACTGCAAGCTCGCGATCGTCAACACCAAGGACCGCGCCGCCCACCTCATCGACGAGCTCGAGCAGCGTGTCCCCGAACTGGACACGCCCATCACGGTGAACGTGAACGGCTGCCCGAACTCGTGTGCGCGGATCCAGACCGCCGACATCGGCCTCAAGGGCCAGCTCGTGATGGACGAGCAGGGCCAGCAGGTCGAGGGCTTCCAGGTCCACCTCGGTGGCGCCCTGGGAATGGACGCCGGCTTCGGCCGCAAGCTCCGCGCGCACAAGGTCACCGGCGACCAGCTGCCCGACTACGTCGAGAAGCTGTCGCGCACCTACCTGGCCCACCGCGAGGACGGCGAGTCGTTCGCCGCGTGGGTCGCCCGGGCCGACGAGGAGGTGCTGCGATGAGCGAGCGCCTCGTGCCGTACTCGTGCCCGTACTGCGCCGACGAGAACCTGCGTCCCCACGGCGAGACGCACGGCGAGTGGGAGTGCCGCAGCTGTCTGCGCGCGTTCCGGCTCAAGTTCCTGGGCCACCTGGCCCGCACCACCACCGAGACCACCAACATCGAAACCAGCACAGCACCGCAGGAAGGGAGGAATGCACGATGACCGCACCCGCACTGATCGCCCTGGCCCATGGCAGCCGCGATCCGCGATCGGCCGAGACCATCAACGCCCTCACGGAGGTGGTGGCGTGCATGCGTCCCGACCTGCGCGTGGAGTCGGCGTTCCTGGACCTGTGCGGCCCCAGCTTCGACGAGGTCGTCGAGCGGCTCGTCGCCGAGGGCTTCAGTGAGATCGTCGTGGTCCCGCTGCTGCTGACCGACGCCTACCACGCGAAGGTCGACGTCCCCGAGGCCGCGAAGGCCGCTTCGGCCAAGCACGACGTCCGCATCGAGGTCACGAAGGTCCTCGGCATCGAGGGCACGTTCCTCAACGTCCTGGACCGCCGCCTGCGTGAGGCGCTGCGCGAGAACCGCGTCCGCGAGCTCGACGCCCTCGTGCTCACCGGCGCCGGCTCGTCCGACCCGATGGCCAACGCCATGATCTCGCGCGCAGCTCGCGCGTGGGGTGCGCACCACAAGCTGCCCACGATCGCGGCGTTCGCCTCCAGCGTCCCGCCGGCGGCCAGCGAGGCCGTGCGCGCCCACCGGGCCGACGGTCGTCGTCACATCGCCGTGGGCATGCTGTTCCTGGCGCCCGGCGTCCTGCCCGACCGCGCCAAGGAGCTGGCCCTCGAGGCCGGCGCCGTGGCAGTCGCCGAGCCGTTGGGCGTGGCCGACGAGGTGGCCGAGGTGATCCTGGCCCGCTACGCCGTGGGCGCGGTGGACCTGGTCCCGATGGACGGCCTCTTCGCCGACGTCTGACGAGCAGCAGCCGTACGAGAGCAGAAGAGGCGCCCGGTCACATCGTGGCCAGGCGCCTCTTCTCCTTCTCCACGTCGAACTTGGCCGGCGGCCAGTCGAGATCGAGCTCCTCCAGCGTCTCGCCGAGCATCGTGGCGATCGCCCAGTTGCGGTACCACTTGCGGCCGGCCGGGACGACGTACCACGGGGCGTGCTCGGTCGAGCAGCGCTCGAGGGCGATCTCGTAGGCGCGCTGGTACTGCGGCCACAGGGCGCGCTCGTCGAGGTCGCGCGGGTTGTACTTCCAGTACTTGGTCGGGTCCTCGAGTCGCTCGGCCAGGCGCTCCTTCTGGTCGTCGGCGCTGATGTGCAGGACGCACTTGAGCAGGACTCCCCCGCCGTCGACGAACTCCTTCTCGAACGCGTTGATCTTGTCGTAGCGGCGCTCGATCTCGTCGGCGGGCGCGAGTTGGCGCACGCGGGCGATCAGCACGTCCTCGTAGTGCGAGCGGTCGAAGACTCCGATCATCCCCGCCTCGGGCAGCTGCGGCCGGATCCGCCAGAGGAAGTCGTGCCGCCGCTCCTCCTCCGTGGGCGCCTTGAACGCGGTGATCTTCAGGCCCTGGGGATCCGCGAGCCCGGCCACGTGCCGCAGCGTGCCGCCCTTGCCGGACGTGTCCATGCCCTGCAGCAGGATCAGCACCTTCCGGTCCGACGTCCCGGCGCGGCCGTTGGCGAAGAGGAGCTCCTGGGAGTCCATCAGCCGGGCGCCGATCTCGGGCAGCAGGCGCCGGGCGTGTTTCTTCTTCCCGTGGAAGTCCGGCGTGTCGTCGGAGGCTCTCGCGGACAGGTCGATCGGTCCGGTGGTCGCGAGGGTCGAGCGCAGGTCCGTCATCTCGGCAGTATGCCCCAGGTCCCCCTACCGTGGTGCCATGCCGGAACTGGACGAGCTCGCTGACCTGTACGCCTACCCCGAGTCCCACAAGCCGTGGCTGCGGACGAACTTCGTCGCCTCCGTCGACGGCGCGGTCCAAGATCCCGAGGGCCTGTCGGGCGACCTCGGCGGTGAGCCGGACGCCGCGGTGTTCAAGGCGCTGCGCAGCCTGAGCGACGTGGTCCTGGTGGGCGCGGGGACCGCGCGTGCTGAGGGCTACCGCCCGATCTCGGCGGACTCGATCCACGAGTCGTTGCGCGAGGGCCGCTCGCGCGTGCCGCGGCTGGCCGTCGTGAGCCGGAACCTCGACATCCCCGAATCGCTCCTGACCCCCGGGTTGATCATCCTCACGCCCGCCTCCTCGCCCGCCGAGACGCGTCAGCGCCTCTCGCAGACCGCGGAGGTCGTCGTCGCGGGCGAGAACGAGGTGGACTGGCCCGCCGTGCTGGACGCGTTCGCCGCTCGCGGCCTCAACCGCATCCTGTGCGAGGGCGGCCCCGCGCTGCACGGCACGCTGGTCGATCTCGACCTCGTCGACGAGGCGTGCGTGACCGTCTCACCCCACCTCGTGGGCGGTCCGGCCAAGCGGATCACCGAGGGTGCGCGGGCCGTGGAGCTGCCGATGCGACTCGGTCACGTGCTCGAGGAGGACGGGGTGCTGCTCACACGATGGGTCCGCGACCGCAGTCCGGCCTAGGCTGGGAGCATGTACAACGTGGCCCTGCTGGTGGAGCGCCAGCTCATCGCCCTGGACGCCGATCAGATCCTCGCCCTCCATGAGGGTGTCGACGACGACGTCACGTATCACATGCTGCTGCCGGTCGACTCGTCCCCGGCAGCGCTGAGTGCGTCCATGACGGCGTTCGGCGGGGCCCAATTCGTCCCGCTGGAGGAACCGGCCGCCTACACCCGCATCGAGGACGAGCTGCGCCAGGACGGGCAGACCGAACTCGACGCATCCGCCGCCCTGCTCGTCGAGCGTGGTCAGAAGGTCACCACGAAGCTCGTCGAGTACGACCCGATCGATGCCCTCGTGGACGTCGTGAAGGCGCAGTCCTGCGAGGAGGTCATCATCCTGACCGAGCCGCACGTGGTGCGTGAGTTCCTTCACCTGGATTGGACGTCGCGAGCGAGAAGAAAACTGGACGTCCCGACGTTGCACCTATTGGAACACCTGACTTTCGACGAACAGGCGGAAATGTGAGCAACCCGACCGACAAGACCTACGCGGTCGACCGTCCCGACGACGAGTGGCGCAAGGACCTCAGCGCTGCCGAGTACCACGTGCTGCGTCAGGCCGGGACCGAACGACCCTTCAGCAGCGACTACGAGCACGACACCACCGTCGGCGTGTACCGCTGCCGCGGCTGCAACACCGAGCTGTTCCGCAGCGAGACCAAGTTCGACGCCCAGTGCGGCTGGCCGTCGTTCTACTCCCCCTTGGCCGAGGACCGGGTCGAGTACATCGAGGACTCCACCCTCGGCATGAAGCGCACCGAGGTCCGTTGCGCCAACTGCGGCTCGCACCTGGGGCACGTGTTCGCCGGCGAGGGCTTCGCCACCCCCACCGACCTGCGCTACTGCATCAACGGCATCGCGCTGGACCTGCAGGCCGACTGACCCTCCGCGCCTCCGGCGCGCGAGATGTGTAGCGGTGTCCACCTTTTCTCACGCATGGCGTGAGGATTCCGGTGGACACCGCTACACATGTCTGGGGACCCGTCCGTCCACAGGGCTGAGACGAGGGCTCCCCCACTGCGGCCGCACTCGCTAGGGTTCCTGCAACTCGGGTTCACACCACCGGGTCAGGGGGAACGATGCGGATACTCACGTGTGCCTTCGCGGCGACACTCGCGCTCACGTTGAGCGCCTGCGGCGAGGACGACCCGCCGCCTCCCGATCCCACCACCGCGGCCACGACCCCCGCGAACCCCGACGCGACGCTGCCGCCCATGCCTGCCGTGGCGAAGGAGTTCACGCCGAACGGGGCAGCCACGTTCGTCCGTCACTACGTGAGCGTCCTCAGTTTCGCTTCCCAAACCGGCGACGTGTCCGA
>JBEVDF010000304.1:0-6850 GCA_040514145.1 Aeromicrobium sp. | reverse complement strand
GCGCGCTCTACCACCACGTGCCCGACAAGCAGACCCTGTTGGCGCTGATGGCCGACCGGATCGTCGCCGGCGTCGAGGTGGGGGACGACGCCGCGAAGGCGGCGCACGCGCTGCGCGAGGCGATGCTGGCCGTACGCGACGGCGCCGACGTGGTGGCCACCGCCTCGGCCTTCCGCCTCGGGGACTCGCGCATTGAGAACGAGCTCGCCGCGCTCACGACGCCCGACATCGCGCGCACCCTGCTGCTCTACGTTTTCGGCCACACCCAGGCCACCCAGATGCACCGTCAGGCCGCCCAGATCGGCATCCTCGCCGAGGACCCCGACCTCGACGCCTCCTTCGCGCGCGGTCTCGACCTCGTCCTGCGCTGACCTGCGCGACGGGATCGACGGGGCGGAGGAGTCACGCACGCACCGACCCGGGCCGCGCCCCGGCCCGGCCCGCTCACCAGGAGGCGTGCAGGGGGCGGCCCTCGTCGTAGCCGGCGGCGGACTGCAGGCCCACGGTGGCGCGGTCGGTGAACTCGGGCAGCGAACGGGCGCCGGCGTAGGTGAACGACGAGCGCACGCCCGCGGTGATCTGGTCGATCAGGTCCTCCACACCGGGGGCCTCGGGGTCGAGGTACATGCGCGAGGTCGAGATGCCCTCCTCGAACAGCGCCATCCGGGCGCGCTCGAAGCCGGCGGCGTCGCGGGTGCGGTTCGCCACCGCGCGCGACGAGGCCATGCCGAAGGACTCCTTGTACTCGCGGCCGTCGGCGCCGAACTTCAGGTCGCCGGGGCTCTCGTGGGTGCCGGCGAACCACGAGCCGATCATCACGCTGCCCGCGCCGGCGGCCAGCGCCAGCGCGACGTCGCGCGGCCAGCGGACGCCGCCGTCGGCCCACACGTGCGCGCCGAGCTCGGTGGCCGCCGCGGCGCACTCGAGCACGGCCGAGAACTGCGGTCGGCCGACACCGGTGGCCATCCGGGTGGTGCACATGGCTCCGGGGCCCACGCCGACCTTCACGATGTCGGCGCCGGCGGCGACGAGGTCGCGCACGCCCGCGGCGGAGACGACGTTGCCGGCCGCGATCGGCAGGCGCCGGCCCGTGGCGGCCTCGTGGGCGTCGCGGACCTCCCGCACGATCGGCAGCGCGTCGAACATCTTCGCCTGGTGGCCGTGGGCGGTGTCCACCACGAGCACATCGACGCCGACCTCGACGAGGGCCTGGGCCTTGGCCCGCACATCGCCGTTGATGCCGATCGCGGCACCGACCACGAGTCGACCGTCGGGGTCGGTGGCCGGGGTGTAGATCGTGGAGCGCAGAGCGCCCTTGCGGGTCAGCACGCCCACGAGCGCGCCGCCGTCGACCACGGGGGCGAAGGGCACGTGCTGCTCGGACAGCAGGTTGAACATCTCGCGCACGTCGCGGCCGGCCTCCAGCACGAACGGGTCGGTCAGCATGACCTCGCGCACCTGCGCGAAGCGGTCGATCTCATGGGCCTGGTGCGGCGTGAAGACGCCGACGACCTTCAGCTCGGGGCCGGTCAGCGAGTCGACCACCACGGCGCCGCCGTGCGCGCGCTTGGGCACGAGGCTCAGCGCCTCGCCCACGGTCATGTGCGGCGTCAGCACCACGGGCGTGTCGTAGACGGGATGCGCCGCCTTCACCCGGTCGACGGTGTCGGCCACGATGTCGAGCGGGATGTCCTGCGGCAGGATCGCGATGCCGCCGCGGCGGGCGACCGTCTCGGCCATGCGGCGGCCCGAGACGGCGGTCATGTTGGACACCACCAGCGGCAGCGTGGCACCGGTGCCGTCGGCCGTCGACAGGTCGACGTCGAAGCGCGACGCGACGTCGGATCGTCCGGGGACCATGAAGACGTCGTTGTACGTCAGGTCGTGGCTGGGCTGCAGATCGTTGAGAAACCTCACCGGTCAAGTCTACGGACCGTCAGTCCACCGTGGTGGGAGTGAATTTCGGGATCCGCAGCGTGACCTTCGTGCCCATCCCCGGAGCGGTCTCCACCACGAGGCCGTGATCGTTCCCGTAGACGGTGCGCAGTCGCTCGTCCACGTTCGCCAGGCCCACCGACGGCGAGCTCGTGCGGCCGGCCAGGGCCGCGCGCACGGTCTCGGGGTCGGATCCCACGCCGTCGTCCTCGATGGAGATGAGGCACTCGGTCCCGGCGTCCTCGGCGATGACGGTGAGGGTGCCCGGGCCGGGCTTGCGCTCGAGGCCGTGACGCACCGCGTTCTCCACCAGCGGCTGCACCGTGAGGAAGGGGACGGTCAGGCTGAGCACCTCGGGAGCCACGCGCGTGATCACGCGCAGGCGGTCGCCGAAGCGCGCCTTCTCCAGCACGAGGTAGCGCTCGATCGACCGCAGCTCCTCGGCCAGCGTCGTGTAGTCACCGTGCTGGCGGAACGAGTACCGCGTGAAGTCGGCGAACTCGAGCAGCAGCTCGCGGGCCCGCTCGGGATCGGTGCGCACGAACGAGGCGATCGCGCCGAGCGAGTTGTAGATGAAGTGCGGCGAGATCTGCGCGCGCAGGGCCCGCAGCTCCGCCTCCATCAGCGCCGTGCGGGAGGCCGACAGCTCGGCCAGCTCCAGCTGGCTGGAGACCCATCCGGCCACCTCGGTGGCCGTGCGCGCGAGGCCGGCCGAGGCGCTGTCGTCGACCACCACGATGCTGCCGACGACGCGTCCCTCCACCGAGAGCGGCGCGACGATCACGCGGTTCGAGGCCTGCGTGCGCCCATGCTTGAGCGCGACGGCCACGAGGTTCGCGGTGTGCTCGGTCTCGTCCTTCCCGGCCCAGCCGAGGGGTCCGTGCGTGTCGGTGATGCCCACGGTCGGGGAGCCGATCAGCTGGCGCAGGTGAGGCAGCGCCCGCCCGACGCTCTCGGCGTCGAGGCCCGAGCGCAGCGCGGGCGCCGCGAGGGCGGCGGTGTGGAGGGTCTCGTAGGTGGCGCGGTCCTCGGCCGAGCCGAGGCTCCGGCGCCGGCTCAGCAGCACCCACCGTGCGAGCAGGGCCAGGCCGGCCAACACGGCGATGATCGCCATCGCGAGACCGACGTCGAGTGGGGTCACGTCAGTCCAGGGAGAGCAGGATCGCGTCCGGCGGATCGGGCTCGCCGGCGAGCGCGGACTTGTCCACCACCGCCCGGACGCAGCGGGTCTCGTGCCGCAGCCGCAGCTTGGCGGCTCCCGAGGCGTACTCGCGCCACAGGTCGTGCACCGCGCCGAGGGCCGACTCGGGCACCGTGGCGCGCCGGGTCTGCTCGGCGAAGCGCAGGAGGTGGGCGAGGTCGAGCTCCTCCCACGCGTTGAAGACCTCGACCTCGGGCGGACCGAACAGGCCCGACGCCGAGAACGTGTCGACGGCCGGCTCGGGGGCCTCGCGGTCGCCGGTGATGGCCCGCAGGCGCCGCATCCACGGGATGGAGTCGTCGTAGCGGCGGCTCATGCTCGACAGCAGGCCGCCGGGCACCAGCACGCGCGCGTACTCGGCCAGGGCGGCGGGGGACTCCTCGAAGAACGGGGTGATGACGACGTCGAACGTGTTCGAGCGCAGCGGGAGCCGGTCGCCGCCGGACCGGATGTACGACAGATCGGGGTTGCGGACCTGCTCAACGTCGTCGCCGATGACCGTGACGTCGTGACCCTGTTCGGCGAGCTCGTAGGCCAGCCCGCCGTCGCCGAGGTGCAGCACCGTGGAGAGGCGATCGCCCACCATCCACTTGGCGGCGCGCGCTGCGGGGATGACGTCCACGTTCTGAGGCTACCGCCGGTCACGCCCGGGGCCCGGAGGCGTGCTGGGTACGCTGCCTGCGTGTCCGATCCGTTCATCGCAGCCGCGTCCCTCGAGGGCGTTCCTTCGGCGTTCCGCGCCGCTCGTGACGGGATGGATGCCGTCCTGCGCGATCGCGGCCTGCGCCGCAGCACGCCCGACGACACGGCGCGCTCCCTGCTGATCGGCGCGTGGGCCACCGCCACGCTCGAGGGCAGCGAGTGCGACCTCGACGAGATGGCCTCCGGCGGTGGCGACGCCACGGCCCGCGCCGCGGTGCGGCTGTCCACCGAGCTGCTCGGGCTGCTGCCCACCTGGCAGCGGTCGCCGGTGCAGGCGATGGCCCGGTTGCACGCGCTCGCGGCCGCCGGCTCCGTGCCCGACGACGACCTCGGCCGCCCGGTGAACCCTGACGGCACGGCGCGACTCACGCAGCTGGCCTCGTTGCTCGGGAAGAAGACCGAGGCGCCGGCGCTCGTGGTGGCCGCGATCGTGCACGCCGAGATCGCGTCGGCGGGCGCGTTCGTCTCGCACAACGGCGTGGTGGGGCGGGCCGCCGAGCGCCTCGTGATGCTCGCGCGCGGTGTCGATCCCGCGTCGGTCACGGTGCCGGAGGCCGGGCACGTGGCCGCGGCCCCCGACTACTTCGCGGCGCTGGCGGCCTACGGGACCGAGGAGACGGGCGTCCACCGCTGGCTGCTGTACGCGGCCGAGGCGTTCACGCGGGGCGCCGAGGCCTCGCCGCTCGCGTCCCGCTGACGCTGCGTCCCGGACACAGGACGACGGCGTCGGGGCGGGCCCAACGCCGTCGTGGAAGTCCGCATCTTCAGCTACCAGGCGTGCCTTCGTCAATCATCGCCTCGGGGCCGGCGTCGAGTCTGACGGCGGTTGTCCCGTCTGCGATTGCCCTGTGAGAAGGGAGATCGCCGCGTGGGTACCGGGATGCGGACTGCTCTGGAATTCTGCCTCCAGCGTGCCTCACCGTGACCTGATTCACAAGCCTTCGCGGGGGCGGCGACGGATCGCCGCGGTGATGCCCAGGGCCAGCAGCGAGGCCGACGCCGCGATCCCGCCGAGCGCCATCGCCTTGCCGGTGGTGGACTCGGGAACGAGGCGCGAGCGCAGTGCCGTGGGCCGCTCGAAGGTCAGGATCGGCCAGCCCTCCTCGACGGCCCGACGGCGCAGTCCCTTGTCGGGATTGACGGCGAAGGGGTGGCCGACCGCCTCCAGCATCGGGATGTCGGTCTCGGAGTCGGAGTAGCCGAAGCTGTGCTCGAGGTCGTAGCCCTGGCTCTCGGCCAGCTCGCGCATGGCGGTGACCTTGTTGGGCCCGTACGAGTAGTGCAGGACCTTGCCCGAGTAGCGCCCGTCGATCTCCTCGAGCCGGGTGGCGATCGCATGCGTGGCGCCCAGCATCTCGGCGATCGGCTCGACCATCTCGGAGCCGGAGGCCGACACGATGATGACGTCGTGGCCCGCCTCGCGGTGCTCCTCGATCAGGTCGAGGGCCTCGGAGTAGACGAGCGGCTCGATCACGTCGTGCAGGGCCTCACGCACGATCTGGCGCACGGTGACGGCGTCCCAGCCGGTGACCATCGCGCTGATCTCGTCGCGCATCTTCTCCAGCATGTCGTGGTCGGCGCCGCCGGTGCTGAAGACGAGCTGGGCGTAGGCGCTGCGCAGGACCGCGCGCCGGCTGAGCAGGCCCTCGGCGAAGAGGGACTTGCTGAAGGCAAGCGTGCTGGACCTCGCGATGATGGTCTTGTCGAGGTCGAAGAAGGCGGCGGGACGTCCCGCGGGGGTCGCCATGTCCCCCAGCGTAGGTGGTCGCACCCGCAGGATGCGGGTATTCGTCCACAGGCTGCGTCACATTCGTCACTTCGTCCACAGGCCCGACGCGACCCCTCCCGCCACGCCGCCGGGGCCGTGAGGGTGGGGTCATGGACCCACGCCAACCCGCTGCCGCACCTCTCGTGGTCACCCAGGACGAGTCCTTCGCCGAGAGCGCCCGGCGCTGGTGCGCGGCCGTCGGACGCGAGCCCGAGACCCTGGCGGCCGCCCAGGACGTCCGCCGCGCGTGGCGCTCGGCGTCGGCGGTGCTCGTCGACGCCCGCAGCCTGGAGTCGCTGCTGGCGGTCGACCTGCCGCGGCGCGACGAGGTGGTCGTGGTGGCCGAGGACCCCCGTGAGGCGTGGCGCCGCGCTCTCGACCTGGGCGCGCGCGACGTGTTGGCCGGAGACGAGGACGCGGCGATCGTGGGCGCCCTGGTGCGTGCGCTCGACGGGTCGGGCGAGGCGTGCGCGATCGCGGTCGTCGGGGCGTGCGGGGGTGTGGGGGCATCCACCCTGGCCGCGGCCACCGCGGGCCTGGCGGCGCGGCGCGACCTGGCGCCGGTGCTGGTCGACGGCGACCCGATGGGCGGCGGGCTCGACCTGGTCACCGGTGCCGAGGCCGTCGCCGGGTCGCGCTGGAACGACCTCGACGGGGCGGTGGGCCACGTGGGGGCGGCCGAGCTCGTCGAGAACCTGCCGGTGCACCGCGGGATCGCGATGGTCTCGTTCGGCCGCGCGGGCCGCCCGGTGCACGGCAGCGCGCCGGTGATCAGCGCCGCGATGCGAGGGTTCGACGTCGTGGTCGCCGATGTCCCGCGCCACCTGGACGACCTCGGCCGAGAGCTCGTGTCACGTTCGGTCCTCACCGTGGTCGTCGTGCCCCGACGGCTCCGGGGGGTGGTGGCGGCGCGCGGTCTGGTCGAGCGCCTCGCCTCGTGGTCGGGCGCGGTCGCCCTGGTCACCCGGGCCGCGCCGTCGGGGATGCCGGCGGCCGCGGTGGGGAAGGAGCTCGGGCTCCCCGTGCTGGCCGATCTCGGCACGTCGCGCCGCCTCGCGGCCGACCTCGAGCACGGGCTGGGGCCGATGCACGCCCGCACCGTGGTCGGCGCGGCACGCCGGGTGCTCGACACGGTCGGGCTCCGGTGAGCGGGGTCCGTGCCGAGGTGGTCGAGCGGGTCCGCCGGCGCCTGGCCGCCTCGGGGGCCGAGCCCACGCCGCACTCGGTGGCCGAGGCGCTGCGCG
>JBEVDF010000213.1:0-4738 GCA_040514145.1 Aeromicrobium sp. | reverse complement strand
CGGTGGCCCGCAACCTCGCGAACGAGGGCCACGACGTGGTCCTGGTGTCCAAGGACCTGCCGATGCGCGTGAAGGCCTCGGCCGTCGGGCTGACCGCCGAGGAGTACCGCGCGGAGTGGGCGCTGGAGACCGGGTGGACGGGCATGACCGAGGTCGACGTCGACAGCGCCGACCTGGACGACCTCTACGAGCACGGCACGATCGACCTCGAGACGGTTCGCGACCTGCCGTGCCACACCGGGCTGGTGCTGCTGTCGGACAAGGGCAGCGCGCTGGGTCGCGTCACGCCCGACAAGCAGGTGCGCCTCGTCCGCGGCGACCGCGACGCCTTCGGCATCCACGGCCGCTCGGCCGAGCAGCGCGTGGCGCTCGACCTGCTGCTCGATCCCGACGTGGGCATCGTGTCGCTGGGCGGTCGCGCCGGCACCGGCAAGTCGGCGCTGGCGATCTGCGCCGGTCTCGAAGCGGTGATGGAACGCCGCCAGCACCAGAAGGTCATCGTGTTCCGGCCGCTGTACGCCGTGGGCGGCCAGGAGCTCGGCTACCTGCCCGGCAGCTCCGACGAGAAGATGGGGCCGTGGGCCCAGGCCGTGTTCGACACCCTCGGCGCCGTCGCCTCACCCCACGTGGTCGAGGAGATCATCGCCCGCCAGATGCTCGAGGTGCTGCCGCTCACGCACATCCGCGGGCGGTCGCTGCACGATGCGTTCGTCATCGTCGACGAGGCCCAGTCGCTCGAGCGCAACGTGCTGCTGACGGTGCTCTCGCGGATCGGCGCCAACTCCAAGGTGGTGCTGACGCACGACGTCGCGCAGCGCGACAACCTGCGGGTGGGCCGCTACGACGGCATCGTCGCCGTGGTGGAGAAGCTCAAGGGGCACCCGCTGTTCTCGCACGTCACCCTCACCCGGTCCGAGCGCTCGCCCGTGGCGGCGCTGGTGACCGAGATGCTGGAGGACGTGACCCTCTAGGCGAGGGATCTCGATACGCCGCTCGCTGCGCTCCCGAGCTACTCGATCACCGGGAGAAGCCCGGTGATCGAGTAGCACGGCGAGGAACGAGCCGGCGTATCGAGATCACACCTGGTCTCGATACAACCGCTCGTTCCTCGCGGTCACTCGACCGCCGGATGGGTCAGTTGACCTCGCGAGCCGCGAGGGCGCGGCGCAGGTCGTCGCGACCCTCGAGCACGTAGCGGCGTGCGGCGGCGGGGGCCTGGGTGGAGTCGAGCCAGGCGTCGACCTTCGCCAGCGCCTCGGCCGACGGGTTCGCGAGCGGGAAGAGGTGCACCAGCGCGATCTGGCCGATCCACACGCCCATCTCGTCGATGACGGTGTCGGCCATCTTCAGGTAGCGGTCGACGTAGGGCTCGAGCAGCTCGGCCTGACCGGGGACCTGGAAGCCCTCGGCGATCTGGCGGCGGGTCTCGTTGGGCGTGGAGGCGTCCTCCACGACCTTGTGCCACGCCTCGGCCTTGGCCTCGGGGACGGGACGCCGGGCGCGGGCACCGGCCGCGTTCTCGCGACCCTGGTTGGTGTTGTCGCGAGCGAGCTCGGCATCGATCTCGGCCTCGTCGGCGTCACCCAGACGAGCGAGGCCCCGGATGAACGTCCACCGCAGGTCGGCATCGAGCTCGAGTCCCTCGACGGACCCACCCAGCACCTGGCGCAGGAGATCGGGGGAGGTGGCCGCCGAGGCCAGCGCCCGCGCGAAGGCCAACTGGTGGTCGCTGCCGGGCTCGGCGGAGGCCAGCAGCTCGGCCACGCCCTGCTCCCAGCGCCGCGCGAGTGCCGGGCGGTTCTCGTCGGAGGTGAACAGGTTGATCGCCGTGAGGCCCTGGCGCAGCAGCGACGACACGGCGGTGAGGTCGGTCTCGGTGCCGACGCCCGCCAGCACGAGGTCGACGAACGATGCCACCGGCAGCTCCCCGTCGCGGGTCATGTCCCACGCCGAGCCCCAGCACAGCGCCCGCGGCAGCGAGTCGGCGAACGTGCCGATGCCGGCCAGGAGGGTCTCGAACGAGCCCTCGTCGAGGCGGATCTTGGCGTAGGTCAGGTCGTCGTCGTTCAGCAGGATCAGGTCGGGGCGGCGATGGTCGACCAGCTCGACGATCGCGGTGCGGTCGCCGCGGACGTCGGTCTCGATGCGCTCGGTGCGCGCGAGACGCCCGTCGTCGCCGCGGTTGTACAGGCCGATCGCGATCCGGTGACGCCGCAGCGTGGGGTACTGCTCGGGGGCGGTCTGCACCACGTCGAAACGGGTGAAGCGGCCGTCGTCGTCGACGTCGAAGTCGGCGCGCAGCGTGTTGACACCTGAGGTCTGGAGCCACTCGGCGGCCCAGCTGTCGAGCTCGCGACCCGAGGCCTCGGACAGCTCGACGAGCAGGTCCGTGAGCTCGGTGTTCCCGTACGCGTGCTTCGTGAAGTAGGCGCGCAGGCCGGCGAAGAAGTCGTCCTCACCCACCCAGGCGACGAGCTGCTTCAGCGCGGAGGCGCCCTTGGCGTAGGTGATGCCGTCGAAGTTCGCCTCGACCGCGTGCAGGTCGTAGTTGTCGGCGGCGATCGGGTGCGTGGTGGGCAGCTGGTCCTGGCGGTAGGCCCAGTTCTTGCGGCTGTTGGTGAAGCCGGTCCAGGCCTCGGTGAAGCGGGTGGCCTTCACCGAGGAGTGGTGCGCCGCGAACTCGGCGAACGACTCGTTCAGCCACAGGTCGTCCCACCACTTCATCGTCACGAGGTCGCCGAACCACATGTGGGCCATCTCGTGCAGGATCGTGTTCGCGCGCTGCTCGTAGGCCGACACGGTCTGGCGGCTGCGGAAGATCATCTCGTCGCGGAAGGTCACCGCGCCGGCGTTCTCCATCGCGCCCATGTTGTACTCGGGCACGAACAGCTGGTCGTACTTGCCGAACGGGTAGCCCATCTCGAAGACGCCCTCGAAGAAGTGGAAGCCCTGCATGGTGATGAGGAAGATGTCGTCCTCGTCGAGGAACGGCACGAGCGACTGGCGGCAGAAGACGCCGAGCGGGATCTGGCCGTACGAGCCCTCGTAGGTGTCGCGCACCTCGTGGTAGTCGCCCGCGATGAGCGCGGTGATGTAGGTGCTCATCGTCTTGGTGGGCTCGAAGTGCCAGGTGGCGCTGCCGCCGTCGAGCGCGATCGGCTCGGGCGTGGGGGAGTTGGAGATGACCTTCCAGTGGGCCGGCGCCGTGACGTGGAACGTGAACTGCGCCTTGAGGTCAGGCTGCTCGAACGTGGCGAACACGCGGCGGGCGTCGGGCACCTCGAACTGCGTGTAGAGGTAGACCCGGTCGTCGGTGGGGTCGACGAAGCGGTGCAGGCCCTCGCCCGAGTGCGAGTAGAGGCAGGTGCCGGTGACCACGAGCTCGTTCTGCGCCTCGAGCCCGTCGATCGCGATGCGGCTGTCGGCGTAGGCGGCCAGGTCGATCTCACGGCCGTTCAGGGTGACCGAGGTCAGCTCGCCGTCGACGAGGTCGACGAAGGTGGAGGACCCGGGCTGCGCGGCGAAGGTCAAGGTGGTGACCGAGCCGAAGCGCTCGCCCTCGAGGGTCAGGTCGAGCGCCACGTCGTAGGACGCGTCCGAGACGACGGCTGCGCGCTGGCGGGCTTCTTCACGGGTGAGGTTGGTTCCGGGCATGCGTCCCACTCTTCCACTCGGCACCCACAGATGTCACAGGCAGGCATTCGCACGATGTGGGTCACACCGGCACCTTTCGTCGCGGCATGGTCCGGCGGGTCGGGCAGGATGGGGGAATGCACATCCCGTTCGCGGCTTCCGAGCGCTCGACGATCGGCGTCGAGTGGGAGCTGGCGCTCGTCGACCAGGACTCCGGCGACCTGCGACAGGTCGCGCAGACCGTCCTCGACGCCGTGGCGCCGGCGTACGGCGAGGAGCACCCGCACATCAAGCAGGAGCTGCTGCTCAACACGGTCGAGGTCGTGACGGGGGTCTGCCACACGGTCCGCGAGGCCACCACCGACCTGGGACGCAACATCGCGCGGCTGCGTGAGGTCACCGATCCGCTGCGGGTCGAGCTGATGTGCGCGGGCACGCACCCCTTCGCGCGGTGGACCCAGCAGAAGGTCACCGACAAGGAGCGCTACGCCACCTTGATCGACCGCACGCAGTGGTGGGGCCGCCAGATGCTGATCTACGGCGTCCACGTGCACGTGGGCATCGAGGACCGCGACAAGGTGCTCCCGATCAGCCGCGCGATGCTGACGCACTACGGCCACTTCCTCGCGCTCAGCGCGTCCAGCCCGTTCTGGGGCGGCGAGGACACCGGCTACGCCTCCAACCGCGCGCTGATGTTCCAGCAGCTGCCCACCGCGGGGCTGCCGTTCCAGTTCGACCACTGGCACGAGCTCGAGCAGTACGTCGACGACATGATGCACACCGGCGTGATCGACACCTTCGACGAGATCCGCTGGGACATTCGCCCCTCGCCGAAGTTCGGCACCCTCGAGATGCGCATCTGCGACGGCATTCCCACCATGTCCGAGCTGGCCAGCATCGCCGCGCTGACCCACTGCCTGGTCGAGCACTACTCGCGCGAGCTCGACGCGGGCCGCGAGCTGCCGTCGGTCCCGTCGTGGTTCGTGCAGGAGAACAAGTGGCGCGCCGCTCGCTACGGCATGGACGCGATCCTCATCCTCGACCGTGAGGCCCACGAGGAGCTCGTCACCGACGACCTCGAGCGGCTGCTCGTCCAGCTCGAGCC
>JBEVDF010000146.1:0-7467 GCA_040514145.1 Aeromicrobium sp. | reverse complement strand
GTGCCGGGGACGCCGACGGACACGCCGGACGAGACCAGGTCGGCGAACGGGCGTGGCTGCTGGGTCGCCGGGTCGTAGAAGGTGGTCGGGGTGACGCCGGCCGGTGCTGTCTCGCGGCCGTCGATCGTCGTGACCCGGCCGGTGCGGCCGTCGCGGAACACGAAGTAGCCGCCTCCGCCGACCCCGGCGCTGTAGGGCTCGGTGACGCCGAGCGCCGCGGCCGTGGCCACAGCGGCGTCGGCCGCGTTGCCCCCGGACTTGAGCACGGACAGGCCCACCCGGCTGGCGTCGCGGTCGACGGAGCTGACGGCGCCGCCGTAGCCGTAGGCGGTGGGCCCGGCCACGGCCGGACGGTCGTGGTGGCCCCCGCGGGCCTGGGCCGGAGACTGCAGGGCCACCGCGCCGGCGGCCAGGGTGAGGGCCGACAGAGCGGCGACGGAACGGCGGACGAACATGGCTTCCCCCCGGAAAGTGGTCGTCCTGCCACGGTAGGTCGGGCTGCAGGCCGGGGCAACCGTGCCCGCGGGAGCGGCGCCGAGCGAGGCCGGTGAGCCTCGGTTATCGTGGGGCGCTGCCCCGGCCCGAGGGGCGCATCGCCACCAAGCCGACGGGGGAGTTCATGCGCCGGGACCAGGCACTGCTCATGACCAAGGTGATCGCGTGCGTGATGGCGGTGGGGGTGCTGCTGTCCGGCCCCGTCGCGATCGAGGAGTCCGACGAGCTCGAGCCGGGACTGCTGTTCGCGACCTTGCTGGTGTCCGGGCTGATCGCCGGCCTGCCGGTGCTGGCCAGCGCGGTGGTGCACGGCTGGGTGGGTCGGGCCGACACGTGGACGCCTCTGGTGGCGTCGTCCGCCGTCGTGGCCGCGGGGATCATCCTGATGTCCAAGGGCGGACGGCCCGGGAGCCTGATCCCGACGGCGTTCGTCCTCATCGCGATCTACACCGCGCTGATGTTCGTCGGGGTCTGGGTGGCCCGAAGGACGACGGGCCGCGGCGGCACCGCGAGGACGATCAGCGCCGGGAGCTGAGAATCCGCGCCACGATCACCGCGAGCGCGAGGGCGTGCCCGATCAGCAGGGGCACGCCGTGGGCGATCGTGGCGTTCAGGGTCAGGCCGAACACGCCGGCGGTCTCGGGGAGCCCCTCGATCACGATCGCGTCGGGCACGGTGAAGGCCAGCAGCAGCAGGGAGCCGACGAGCAGGGCCGGTGGCAGGACACCGACGGTGAACAGTCCGCGCTCCTGCACGGCGGCGGCAGCGGTGAGGACCACCAGGACGAAGCCGACCGCGAAGGCGGGGCCGAGCAGCCCGTCGATCAGGTCGAGTCCGGTGACGGCGGCGAGGGTGAGCAGGGCACAGACCACCGTGGCGCGCGGCGTCAGGTCGTACCTGGAGGCCGCGGCCGGTGTCTTGGCCAGGGCCATGACGGCGCCGGCTGCCGGCGAGCTCATGTTCACGAACTTAGTTCATCGAGCAGCTCGGGCGCCGTCATGACGCGGGGTGTCGCCTCGATCACACGTGGGTGGAACGGCGGCGCATCGTCGACCTTCAGGTCGTGCAGCCGGCGGGCGCTGACGAGCAGGCGGGACTCCACCGAGGCGACCGTGTCGTTGTACGACCGGACGGCCCGCTCCAGCGAGGAGCCCAGCTTGTCGACGTGGCCGGCGACCGTGCCGAGGCGCTCGTAGAGCTCGCTGGCGACGCGGTGGATCTCGCGGGCGTTCTCGGCGAGCGACTCCTGGGTCCACGCCAGGGCCACGGTGCGCAGCAGCGCCACCAAGGTGGTGGGGGAGGCCAGCACGACCTGCCGTTCGGCCGCGTGCTCGAGCAGACCGGTGTCGGCCTCGAGGGCCGCGGCCAGGAACGACTCGCCGGGCACGAACAGGACCACGAACTGGGGCGCGGATTCGAACTGGCGCCAGTAGGACTTGGTCGCGAGCTGGTCGACGTGACCGCGCAGCTGGCGGGCGTGCCGGTCGAGGTGGGCCTCGCGGGTGTCGGGGTCGTCGCTGGCCGTGGCGTCGAGGAACGCGTCGAGGGGCACCTTCGCGTCGACGACGATGTCGCGCCCGCCGACGAGGCGCACGACCATGTCGGGGCGCAGGCGGCCGTCGGCGGTGGTGACCTGCAGGTCGAAGTCGCAGTGCTCGGTCATGCCGGCGAGCTCGGCGGTGCGCCGCAGGTGCATCTCGCCCCAGCGGCCGCGCACCTCGGGGCGGCGCAGGGCGGTGGACAGCGAGGCGGTCTCGCGCCGCAGCGCCTCGCCCGTGACGCGCACCGACTCCACCTGCTCGCGCAGCTGGGCGTGCCACTCGATGCGGCTGGACTCGAGGTCGCGCAGGCGCGAGTCGAAGCGGTCGAGACTCTCGCGCACCGGCGCGACCGCGCGGGACGTGGCGGCGGTGGCGATCTCGACGTCGTGGGCCGACGCGGTGCGGGAGCGGGCGCCCAGGAGGTAGCCGAGGGCACCGGCGAGGCCGGCGACCAGGAGGAGGACGAGCAGCGCGGTCAGGCTGGGGAAGGTGGCCATGCGGCCATGGTGGCGGCGGGTACCGACAGTTCTGAGGCGGGCGGCCGCCGAACGCTGGACACGGCAGGGTGCGGCGCGGAACGATCGAGGGACCGGCGCACCCAGGAGGCCCCCATGCCGAAGATGACACTCGCGATCAGCACGACGCTCGAGCCGCGCGGCCCGGCGGCGGCGGTGATCCTCACTGACGAGCAGGTGGAGGCCTTCGGTGCCGGGAAGTCGTTCCCGGTGCGGATCACGATCGGGTCGGTCACCGAGCCGGCTCGCCTGGCCCGCATGGGCGATGAGAACCTGATCGGCCTCAGCAAGGCCAAGCGCGAGGCGCTCGGCGTGCAGATCGGCGACGAGGTGGACGTCCGGATCGAGCTCGACGACGCGCCGCGAGAGGTCGAGGTCCCCGACGCACTGGCCGACGCGCTCGACGCGGCGGGACTGCGAGAGGCGTTCGACGCGCTGTCCTACTCGCACCGCAAGGAGCACGCCCGCTCGGTGGCCGAGGCGAAGAAGGACGACACGCGAAAGAGCCGGATCCAGAAGGTCCTCGACGCCCTCCGCGGTTCGTAAAGCGGGCCCGGCCCGCGATCAGTCCTGCGAGAGGTCGACGACCTCGTAGTTCCAGACCTCGCTGTGGGTGGACACCGGCTTGGGAGCCTCGCCCCCGGCCCGCTCGGACTCCGAGCGGTGCCCGTGGCCGAACGCGGGCGAGTTCAGCCACGCCTGGAACGACTCCTCGTCGCGCCAGCGGGTGACGACGAGCCACTGCTCGCGGTCGTCGGTGGGCTTGAGCAGCTCGAACCCCTCGAAGCCGTCCTGGCCGTCGACGGCTCCGGCGCGCTTGGCGAAGCGGTGGGCGAGCTCGTCGCCGGAGGACTGGGGCACGGTGATGGCGTTGATCTTGATGACGGTCACGCCAGCCATGATCCCACCGACTCGGGATCCAGGACCAGGACGGCGTCCTCGTCGTCCTGCCAGGCGATGCGGCCGGGCACCTGCGCGGCCTGCTCGTTCGAGAGCAGGGTGACGAAGGCGCCGCCGGGCGCGAGCCAGGTGGCCAGGAGCGTGACGACGGCGCGCAGGTGGTCGAGCCCGTCCGCGCCGCCGTCGACGCTGGACCGCGGCTCGTGCGCGCGGAAGTCGGGGTGGATGCCGTCGACCCTCGCGGTGGGGACGTGCGGGAGGTAGCCGACCGCGAGGTCGATCCGTCCGCGCAGGCTGCGCGGCAGCCCGTTCCACCAGGAGCCGTGGTGGGTGGTGAAGCCGAACCGTCGGCCGTTGGCGCGGGCGACCACCACCGAGGTGGGATCGAGGTCGACGGCGTGGACGCTGGCGGCGGGCAGGTGCCGGGTCATCGCCGCGGCCAACGCCCCCGACCCACACCCGAGGTCGACGACGACGCGTGCGTCGGGCCGGTGGACGGCAGCGACCTCGGGGATCGCCTCGGCCCGGCGGCGGGGGACGAAGACGCCCTCGGCGACCGCGACGGTGACCCCGTCGAACTCGGCCACGCCCACGGCCTGCTCGAGGGGGACGCCGGCGATCCGTGCGGCCACGGCGCGCTCGATGTCGCTGGGATCGATGAGGTGGCGTCGCACGAACGCGGCCTCGCGCTCGGCGAACACACAGCCCGCAGCACGCAGCCGGGCGACGATCGGGTCGCTCTGCACGACTCGATCATCGCCCGGCCAGGTCATCGTGGCGCCGTCAGGGCAGCAGCCACAGGGAACTGCAGTTCGACTTCACGGACTTGCCCGTCAGGCGGTCGGCGAGCCAGTCGTGGCTGGGGCCGAGACGCGTGATCATCGGCGTCAGGTGGTTCAGCGCCGTTCCGCCCGTGCCGACCAGCTGCACGACGGGCTCGTACGTGACGTTGACGCCCATGGCGCACCAGTCCTTGGCCAGCTGCTTGGCCTGCGCGTGGTCGACGATGTCGTCCTTGGTGCCGGTGAGCACCTGGACCGGCACGGCCGGCTTGAGCTTGCCGATGCGCTGGGCGTCGACCGGGCCGCGCAGGGTGGCGTCGGTCTTGAGGATGTCGTAGAGCGACTTGCCGTTGGTGGTCCACTTCGAGGTCTTCTGGAACCCGTACGAGAACAGCGTGCCGCCGACGCACTGGGTCTTGACCTTCTCCAGCACCTCCTTGCCCGCGGGGGTGGAGAGCGTGTCGAGCGCGGTCTTCAGTTCGGGGTGGTACGGCGTGATGCCGTTGATCGCGTACGCGATGACGCCCGTGAGATCGGTGCCGTCGGCGGACTTCAGGACCTCGACCAGGTTGGCCGGCGGAGCACCGACGAACGCGCCCTTGAGGTTCAGCTCGGGGGCGTAGGTGGGAGCCAGCTCAGCGGCGGATCCGGTCGCGCCGCCGCCCTGGGAGTAGCCGTAGAGGCCGACCGGCGACGACGTGGTGACCGAGGTGTCGGGCAGCTTCAGCGCGGCGCGGGCGGCGTCGAGCAGGGCCTGGCCCATGTCGAGGCGGTTCGTGTAGGTGTGCACGCGGTCGGTGGTGCCCAGGCCGATGTAGTCGGTCAGGACGACGGCGATGCCCCGGTTGAGGAAGTCGTAGATGCTGGGGATCTCGTAGCCGATGCCGAACTCGTCGCCGTCGACGTTGAGGAAGTTCTCGAGGGACTTCGACGGGGCGCACGCGTCGCCCTGGCCCTGGGTGCCGGCGGCGACCGCGACGAGCGGGCGGGGACCGGAGCCGGTCCAGCTCTTCGTGGGCTCGATGTACGCGCCGCTGACGGCGGCGGGGGCGCCGGCCTCGTCGGTGGAGGTGTACATGATGCGGGTGGCCTTGCCGGGCAGGTAGAGGCCCTTGAGGGTGAGCGCGAGCTTCATGGGCTCGGTGCGGATGACCGTGCCCTTGCCGGCGGGCAGGTCGGACGGCGGGTCGTAGAAGGTGGGGGCGGCGGAGGCCTGCGGCGCGGCGGCGAGGCCGACGACGAGGGCGCCGACGGCGGCGGCTGTGAGGAATCTGGCGGATCGGAACACGAGGCACTCCAAAGAAATGTGACGCTGGTCACCGGAAAAGGTATCACGGAGTTACACCTCGGGACATGGGGATTCTTCGACCTTCGACGTGCGGCAGTAGGCTGGTTCCCCGTGGCCCTCACCATCGGAATCGTCGGACTTCCCAACGCTGGCAAGTCGACGCTCTTCAACGCCCTGACCAAGAACGACGTCCTCGCGGCGAACTACCCGTTCGCGACCATCGAGCCGAACGTCGGCGTGGTCGGCGTGCCCGACTCGCGGCTGGAGAAGCTGGCCGAGATCTTCGGCTCCGAGCGCATCCTGCCGGCCACCGTCGAGTTCGTGGACATCGCCGGCATCGTGCGTGGTGCGTCCGAGGGCGAGGGCATGGGCAACAAGTTCCTGTCCCACATTCGCGACTCCGACGCGATCTGCCAGGTGACCCGCGTGTTCCGCGACGAGGACGTCACGCACGTCGACGGCGACGTGAACCCGGCGAGCGACATCGAGACGATCGCGATCGAGCTGATCCTGGCCGACCTCCAGACGGTCGACAAGGCGCTGCCGCGACTCGACAAGGAGTCGCGCAAGGACAAGTCGCTCGTGGCGCAGTTCGAGGAGGCGAAGAAGGCCAAGGAGGCCCTCGAGGCCGGCACCGGCGTGCGCAACGCCGGGCTCGACCTCGAGGCGCTGCGCGACCTGCACCTGCTCACCGCGAAGCGATTCCTCTACGTCTTCAACTGCGACATCGACGAGCTGTCCGACGAGGACCTCAAGGCGAGGATGCGCGAGATCGTCGCGCCGGCCGAGGCCGTCTTCCTCGACGCCAAGAGCGAGGCCGAGCTGGTCGAGCTGGGCGACGACGAGGAGGCCGAGCAGATGCGCGCCGAGATGCTCGCCGACCTCGGCATCGAGGAGCCGGGCCTGGACCAGCTGGCCCGCGTCGGCTTCGACACCCTCGGCCTGCAGACCTACCTGACCGCGGGCCCCAAGGAGTCGCGCGCCTGGACGATCAAGAAGGGCGCCACCGCCCCCGAGGCCGCCGGCGTGATCCACACCGACTTCCAGAAGGGCTTCATCAAGGCCGAGATCGTGTCCTTCGACGACCTGGTCGCCGCCGGCTCGATGAACGACGCCAAGGCCGCCGGCAAGGTGCGCATGGAGGGCAAGGACTACGTCATGTCCGACGGCGACGTGGTGGAGTTCCGCTTCAACGTCTGAATCCGGGCAAGACGGCAGGTCAGCCGGGGGGGGTGTGACCCCTTCCGGTCCGCGGACAGTCCGCTGGAATCTCCACAAGATGCGCTCGGTCGGGCTGTCCCGGAGGGCGCGGCGCCGAGATCCCTCCTAGGTCAACCGGCGGATCGGCACATCCCGCGTATCCGGGATGTCTCGTCGTGCCGCGGGTGCGAGGCTGGGACGAGCGAGAACACTGGAGGACCGTAGATGAAGCTCATCGGCGTCGCCCAATTCGAACGTTTCTTCCGCGTGGCCGCCGGTCTCGACGTGGACAAGGATGACCTGCGCCGCTTCGACGACTTCGTGAACGACAAGATCTACGACCTCCTGCTGCGCGGGCAGGCGAACGCGAAGGCGAACGGCCGCGACGTCCTCGAGCCGCAGGACCTGCCGATCACCAAGGGGCTGCAGGAGTCCATCCACGCCTTCAGGGCGATCGATCAGGAGGTGTCGCTGGAGTCGATCCTCGAGCAGCTCACCAGGCGGCCGCCGCTCGATGTGACCTACAGCGAGGAGGCCCAGGCGCAGCTCCCGCTGCTCGCGGGCGGGCTGGGTGTCGCCCTCGCGCGGACGTTCCCGATCCTCGAGGAGGGCCTGGTGAACCCGCAGACCGAGCACTGGGACCGCGCCATCCGGATCTTCGACCTCCTGCTCTAGCGAGCTACCTCAGCAGACCTGGCTGAAGCTCTGCGGCCGCTCCCGTCGTCGACAGGTCGGCCTGCGCCTGG
>JBEVDF010000113.1:0-4785 GCA_040514145.1 Aeromicrobium sp. | reverse complement strand
AGGTGCTGGTGCTCGTGGAGATCAAGGCCCGGTTCGACGAGCAGGCCAACATCCGCTGGGCGCGCAAGCTCGAGCGCGCCGGCTGCCACGTCGTCTACGGCCTCGTCGGCCTCAAGACGCACTGCAAGCTCGCCCTGGTGATCCGCGACGAACCCGACGGCCTGCGCCGCTACGCGCACATCGGCACCGGCAACTACAACCCCAAGACCGCCCGTCACTACGAGGACTTCGGCCTGCTGACCTCGAACCGCGAGATCACCCATGACCTGACCGAGCTGTTCAACAGCCTCTCGGGCTTCGCCATGACCAGCGACTACGACTCGCTGCTCGTCGCCCCGCGCGAGCTGCGGTCGGGGCTGGTCGCCCGGATCGACCGGGAGATCGCGAAGCATCGCGAGGGCAAGCCCGCGCACATCGCGTTCAAGCTCAACTCCCTCGTCGACGAGTCGATCATCGACAAGCTCTACGAGGCGTCCCGCGCCGGCGTCGGGGTCGACCTGATCATCCGCGGGATCTGCGCCCTGCGACCGGGTGTGCCCGGCCTGTCCGAGCGGATCCGGGTGCGCAGCATCCTGGGCCGCTTCCTCGAGCACAGCCGCGTGTTCGTCTTCGGCGCCGGCGACGACCGCGAGGTGTGGATCGGCTCGTCCGACCTCATGCACCGCAACCTCGACCGTCGCGTCGAGGTCCTCGTCCGGGTGCCGTCGCAGGCCCATGTCGAGCAGCTGGCCGGCCTGCTGGAGACGATGGCCTCGGACGAGACCCTCTCGTGGCACCTCGGCCCGGACGGGGCGTGGACGCGCGTCGCCGGCGTGAACGTCCAGGAACTGCTCATCGAGCGGGCACGCTCTCGCCGGTCCCGGGCCTGAGGGCGCACACTGTCACCATGGCGAGCAAGGTCATCCCCGCCGCGGGCGGCATCGTCTGGCGCAAGGCCGCCCCCAGCGGGTCCGGCGCGATCGAGGTACTGCTCGTGCACCGGCCCGGGTACGACGACTGGACCTTCCCCAAGGGCAAGGCCGACCCTGACGAGCCGCTGCCCGTCACCGCCGTGCGCGAGATCGTCGAGGAGACCGGGTACCGCGTGCGCCTGGTCCACCCGCTGCCCGAGGTGACCTACCGGGTCCGTGGCGGACTCAAGCAGGTCGCGTACTGGATCGCTCGCCCGCTGGACGACCAGAGCGACTTCCGGCCCACCCGCGAGGTCGACCAGGTGAAGTGGTTCGCGCCCCGCGCGGCCCGCAAGAAGCTGACCTACGAGCACGATCGCCGGCTGCTGGAGTCCTTCGAGGACCTCGTGGCGAGGAAGTCGCACAAGGCGCGCACCCTCGTGGTGCTGCGCCACGCCAAGGCCGTCCCCCGCGACGCGTTCGTCGGCGGCGACCGTGACCGGCCGCTGGCCGCGGAGGGCCACGACCGGGCCAAGGAGCTCGTGCCCTTGCTCAGCGCCTTCGGCGTGCGTCGCGTCGTCAGCAGCCCGGCCACGCGCACGGTCCAGACGGTCGACCCCTACGTCGCCGCCACGGACGAGCTGCTCGAGCTCGACGACCGCTTGGTCGAGGGCGCGTCGGCAGCGAAGGTGGCGCGGGCCGTCGAGGCGCTGCTGGGCACCAAGCGACCCACCGTGGCGTGCACCCACCGGCCCACCCTGCGCGACGTCTACGCCGCGTTGGGCGTCCGCGGTCCCGTGCTCTCCCCGGGCCACGCCCTGGTGATCCACCACCGCAAGGGCAAGGTCCTGGCCTCCGAGCTGGTCTGATCGGCCCGGCATCGCGGGATCGCTCCCCCAGCCTTTCGCCAGGGTTCACCTTCTGTTCACCCTCGTCTGGAGTTCCCTACACCTGCGCTCCCTAGCGTGGCGGTGTTCGAGGCAGTCGCCTCACACACGCTCCAGAGAGGGAACACACGTGAACCGCAAGTCCATGCGCACCCTGGCCGCCACCGCGGCGGGTTCCGCGCTGCTGTTCGGCCTGTCGGCCTGTGGTGCCGCCAACGAGTCCGCGAACGCGGACGGTTCCTCCGACAGCTCGCTCAGCGGCACGCTCAACGGCGCGGGCGCCAGCTCGCAGCAGTCCGCCGTGAACGCCTGGAAGCAGGGCTTCCAGACCGCCAACGCGGACGTCACGGTCAACTACGACGCCATCGGCTCCGGCGGCGGTCGTGAGCAGTTCCTCGCCGGCGGCGTGTCGTTCGCCGGTTCGGACGCCTTCCTCGATGACGAGGAGGTCGTGGCCGCGAAGGAGCGCTGCGGCTCCGACGTCGTGACCGTGCCCGTCTACGTCAGCCCCGTCGCCGTCGTCTACAACCTCGAGGGCGTCGACGACCTGCAGCTCTCGCCGAAGACCATCGGCGCGATCTTCGCCGGTGACGTCACGCAGTGGAACGACGACGCCATCGCGGCCGACAACCCGGACGCCGAGCTGCCCGACTCCACCATCACGCCCGTGCACCGCGGCGACGCCTCGGGCACCACCGAGACCTTCACCGCCTACCTCGACGCCGCCTCCGGTGGCTCCTGGTCGCACGGCGAGGTCGAGGAGTGGCCGATCAAGGGTGGCGAGGCCGCCCAGCAGACCTCCGGCGTGATCCAGGCCGTCTCCGGCGGCAAGGGCACGATCGGCTACGCCGACGCCAGCCAGGCCGGCGAGCTGAGCACCGTCGCGGTCAAGGTCGGCGACGAGTTCGTCGCACCGACGCCCGAGGCCGCCGCCAAGGTCCTCGACGCCGCCACGCAGGTCGAGGGTCGCGCCGCGACCGACCTGGCCCTGGAGATCGACCGCAAGACCGAGGCCTCGGGCGTCTACCCGATCGTCCTGGTCTCGTACCAGATCGCCTGCCAGAAGTACGAGGACGCCACGGAGGCCGAACTGGTCAAGCAGTGGCTGACCTACGTCGCCGGTCCCGACGGCCAGTCCGCGTCCGCCGAGGCTGCCGGGTCGGCGCCGCTGTCGAAGGACTTCTCCGCCAAGGCCCAGGCCGCGATCGACACGATCGGCTGACGCCTTCGGTCCGGGCGAGGGCCACCACCCTCGCCCGGGTCATGGGCACCAGCCGACGAACTTCATCAAGGACACCATGTGAGCACCTCCACCGAACCGCGCACGGCGACCCGCCCGGGAGATCGCGTCTTCCGCGGCATCTCGCTGGGCGCGGCCGTCGTCATCTTGGCGACGCTCGCCGGCGTGGCGATCTTCCTGACCGCCGAAGGGCTCCCCGGCGTCACCGCGTCACCCGACGAGGTCAAGAGCGGCGAGTCCTTCCTCAGGTACGTCGGGCCCCTGGTCTTCGGCACGCTGTGGGCCGCGGTCATCGCCCTGGTGATCGCCACCCCGGTCGCGATCGGTGTCGCGCTGTTCATCTCGCACTACGCGCCTCGCCGGCTGGCGCAGCCCATCGGCTACCTCATCGACCTGCTCGCCGCCGTGCCGAGCGTCGTCTACGGCACATGGGGCATCATCACTCTCTCCTCGGGCATCCAGCCGGTCTACGCCTGGCTGGAGGAGCACCTCGGGTTCATCCCGCTGTTCGCCGGTCCGGCCTCGGCGACCGGTCGCACGCTGCTGACCGCCGCCCTCGTGCTGGCGATCATGGTGCTGCCGATCATGACCGCGATCTGCCGCGAGATCTTCCTGCAGACCCCCCGCCTGCACGAGGAGGCCGCACTGGCCCTCGGCGCCACGCGCTGGGAGATGATCAAGATGGCCGTCTTCCCCTACGCGCGCTCGGGCATGGTGTCCGCCGCGATGCTGGCTTTGGGCCGCGCCCTCGGCGAGACGATGGCGGTCGCGATGGTGCTGAGCGCCTCGGGCGTCGTCACCTTCAACATCATCAGCTCGGGCAACCCCAACACGATCGCGGCGAACATCGCGCAGTCCTTCCCCGAGGCCAGCGGTGTCAACGTGAACGTGCTGATCGCCACCGGCCTGGTGCTGTTCGTCATCACCTTCGCCGTGAACTTCGCCGCCCGCGCCATCGTCGAGCGCAACAAGGAATTCTCCGGAGCGAACTGACATGACCACCACTCTCACCCCCGCCCCGCCGGCCGACGACCTCGCCGACTCGCTGCGCACGCACGCGCTGCCGGCGGCCGCCCCTCGAGTCATCCACGTCGTCGCGGTCCTGCTCGTCCTGGCGGGTCTGTTCGGCCTGGTCGACCTGCGCCTGGCCTTCGCCGGCTACGCGCTGGCCTGGGTCGTCCCGATCTGGTCGCGCTTCGTGGAGGGCCGCCGCAAGGCCACCGACCGGCTCGTGACCCTGCTGGTCGCCTCCGCCTTCGGCCTCGCCCTGATCCCGCTGGGCAGCATCATGTGGAGTGTCCTCGAGCAGGGCCTCCCGGTGCTGAGCAGCGAGTTCTTCAGCTACTCGATGCGCAACGTCGTGGGCGAGGGCGGCGGGATCTACCACGCGATCGTCGGCACGCTGCTGATCACCGCGGGTGCCACCGTCATCTCGGTCCCGATCGGCCTGTTCACCGCGATCTACCTGATCGAGTACGGCGAGGACGGCCGCCTGTCCACCTGGATCCGCTTCCTCGTCGACGTCATGACCGGCATCCCCTCGATCGTGGCCGGCCTGTTCGCCTACGCGCTGTTCGTGGTGTTCTTCGGCGACGGCGTCAGGATGGGCATCGGTGGCGCCGTGGCGCTCTCGGTGCTCATGGTCCCGGTCGTGGTGCGCTCCTGCGAAGAGATGCTCAAGCTCGTCCCGAACGAGCTGCGCGAGGCCTCGTACGCGCTCGGCGTGCCGAAGTGGCGCACGATCGTGAAGGTCGTGCTGCCCACCGCG
>JBEVDF010000088.1:0-3000 GCA_040514145.1 Aeromicrobium sp. | reverse complement strand
TGGTGCTGGTGTTCCGCCCGGTCGCGCGCACGGGCGCCGTCGCGTACGCGCAGGCGAACCTCCGAAGGGCGGCCGACGCCGCGGAGCGGCTCGCCTCCGAGGGCTCGCTCGCGGATGCGGATCGAGAGACCCTGGCGGCCGGGGGCGCGGTCGACGACCTCCTGCTGATCGACCCGGACCAGAGCTCGAACGATCCCGAGGTCGTCAGCGTGCTCGCGACCGATGCCGCGTGGACCGGTTCGGCCAGGGCCGAGACCGGGGAGTGCTTCTGGGTCCGCGTCGCCGCGGGTGCCGGGGGCACGCTCGGGACCGTCTACGGCACCGGGACCGACTGCTCCGCCGACGAGGCGAGCGCCGCCGAGCCGGGAGCGTGGCCCGAGCCGTAGCGCCGTCGCGCAACGCGATCGGACTCGCGCGACCGAACCACCCGGGTCTACGATCGAGCTTCCACGCGTTGGAAAGGGGGACCCGTGGCCAACGTGTCGGTCACCGTCAATGGGGTCGCGCGCGAGGCAGACGTCGAACCGCGCACGCTCCTCGTGTACTTCCTCCGGGAGACTCTCGGGCTCACCGGAACGAACGTCGGATGCGACACCTCTTCGTGCGGCTCGTGCACCGTCCTGCTCGACGGCGAGTCGGTGAAGGCGTGCACCCTGCTCGCGGTCCAAGCCGAGGGCCGCGAGGTCACGACGATCGAGGGGATGGCCTCGAACGGCCAGATGCATCCGATCCAGGAGGCGTTCCGTCGCAACCACGGCCTCCAATGCGGGTTCTGCACGCCGGGGATGATCATGGCCGCGGCGAGCTACTTGCGGGAGAACCCGAGCCCCAGCGAAGGAGAGGTGCGCGAGTCGCTCGAGGGCAACCTGTGCCGGTGCACGGGGTACCACAACATCGTGCAGTCGATCCTCGATGCCGCCGGTCAGACGGCCGGGGCGAAGGCGTAGGGGGAGAGATGGCCGTCACCGAGAGATTCGTCGGACAACCGGTCCTCCGCAAGGAGGACGCACCGTTGCTGCAGGGGCAGGGGAGCTTCGTCGACAACATGTCCATCGCCGGCATGGTGCACATGGCGATCGTTCGGAGCCCGTTCGCGCATGCGCGTGTGGTCAAGGTGGACGTGAGCAAGGCGCTGGAGATGCCGGGCGTGATCGCCGCGTGGAGCGCTACCGACCTCACCGACGAGTGGGCCGGGCCGCTCCCAATGGTGTGGCCGATCACCGAAGACATCAAGACCTCGGATCACTGGCCGCTGACCAAGGACAAGGCGCGGTTCCAGGGCGACGGCGTCGCGGTCGTCCTCGGCGAGTCCCGTGGTCTGGCCGACGACGGAGCCGAGGCGGTCGACGTCGAGTACGACGCGCTGCCGGCCGTGCTCGACATCGAGGATGCGGTCAGGGACGGCGCGCCCCTGGTCCACGACGAGCTCGGGACGAACGCGGTCGTCCATTGGAGCCACGGGGGCGGGGGCGACCAGAGCCTGTTCGAGAGCGCGCCCGTCAAGCTGAAGCTCCGGTACGAGGCGCCGCGTACGACCCCGAGCGCCATCGAGCCTCGCGGCGCGCTCGCGTCGCCGGTGCCCTCGCTCGGCGAGTTCACGCTTTGGACTTCGACGCAGATCCCACACATCGCGCGGGTCACGTTGTCGGGCACGACCGGCATCCCGGAGCACAAGCTCAGGATCGTCGCGCCGGATGTCGGCGGATCGTTCGGCGGCAAGCTGGACGTCTACGCCGAGGAGGCGCTCTGCCTCGCGCTCGCACGCAAGACCGGTCGCCCGGTGAAGTGGATCGAGAGTCGCTCGGAGAACTATTCGGTCACGATCCACGGGCGCGGCGTGATCCACGACATCGAAGTGGCGGCGACCGAGGGAGGCAAGATCCTCGGATTCCACGTGACCGAGCTGTGCGACATGGGCGCGTACTTCCAGCTGCTCACCCCCGGGATCCCGGAGCTCGGTGGCTGGGTGTACATGGGCCCGTACGACACGCAGGCCTACTGGTACGAGTTCACCGGCATCATGACCAACATGACCCCGACGGACGCCGTGCGCGGCGCCGGCCGTCCCGAGGCCACGTACGTCCTCGAACGTGCGGTCGACGCGCTCGCCCGACATCTGGAAATGGACCCGGCCGAGGTTCGACGGATCAACTTCGTCCCGAAGTTCACCGAGGACCGGCCTTCGCTGATGGGGCTGAACGTCGACTCGGGCGACTACCTGCCGGCGTTCGAGCGGGCGCTCGAGCTGGCCGAGTATGACCAGTACCGCAAGGAGCAGGCGTCGCGGCGGGAGAACGGAGACATCAAGCAGATCGGGATCGGGCTGTCGAGCTACATCGAGATGTGCGGGCTCGCACCATCAAACATCCTAGGCGCCCTCCGGTACGCGGCGGGAGGCTGGGATGCCGCCCAGGTGCGGTGCCAACCGAGCGGGAAGGTCACCCTGTACATCGGGACGTCGCCGCACGGTCAGGGCCACGACACCACCTGGGCCCAGATCACGGCCGACGAGCTCGGCGTGACGCCCGACGACATCGAGGTGCTGCACGGCGACACGGCGACCACGCCGCTGGGCATGGACACCTACGGCTCGCGCTCGATCGCGATCGGCGGCGCGGCACTGCACTACGCGCTGCAGAAGATCAAGGACAAGGCGCGCACGCTGGCGGCGCACGAGCTGGAGGTGTCGGAGGACGACCTTCGGTTCGAGGACGGCGCGTTCCGCGTGCAGGGCGCGCCGGACAAGGTCCGGACGATCCCCGAGCTCGCGGTCTCGGCGTGGACCGCACACAACCTGCCCGACGGGTTCGAGCCCGACCTCACGGCGACGGCCACGTGGGACCCGAAGAACTTCACGTGGCCGTACGGTACGCACGTGTGCGTCGCGGAGGTCGACACCGAGACCGGACGAACCGAGCTCCTCAGGTACGTAGCCGTCGACGACTGCGGCGTCGTTATCAACCCGATGATCGTCGACGGTCAGGTGCACGGTGGCATCGC
>JBEVDF010000077.1:0-7324 GCA_040514145.1 Aeromicrobium sp. | reverse complement strand
TACGTGTCGCCACGCTTCATCGAGGTGACCTTGTACGGGCCCGATCCCTGCGGAGTCGTGGCCAGCGCCTTGGTGTCCTCGAGGCCCTTCGGGCACACGATGAAGGCAGTCGCCATGCTGTCGATGAGGTCCGAGTGCGGCTCGTTGACCTCGACGGAGACGGTGTTCGCGGCGTCGTCGCCGACGATCTCCTTCACGCCGCCCGCGCCGAAGAAGCGGCCGGTGTAGATCGAGCCCGTCTTCGGGTCGGCCAGGCGCTTGAGCGAGTTGGCGATGTCGGTGGGCTTGAGCTCGGAGCCGTCGCTGCACTTCAGGCCGGACTTGAGCTCGAAGTCGATCTTGGTGGCGGTGGCCTCCCACTTCGTGGCCATCGCGGGCTCGTACTCGCCGGTCTTCCAGTTGCGGCGCACGAGCGTGTCGTAGAGCGCCTCGTACATCTGCACCGCGCCCTGCTCGGCGGCGGTCAGCATCGGATCGAAGGTGTCCACGTCGTTGCGCAGCACCAGGGTCGCCTGGTCGGGCGCCTCGCCCGACGTGCCGGCGGACGACGAGTCGCCGCCGCCGCAGGCCGCCAGGAGGGAGACCGCCAGGGCGACCGCGGCGGTCGATCCCAGGCTGCGGCGCAGGACGGAGCGACGGTCCGATCCGGCTCGGTTGTTCAGCTTCATGCTCAACCTCTCAGGTACTCACGGGTGCCCGCGGGGGTCACGGACACACCCGTCATCTTAACTGAACTTGATTTCAGGTTTATCTACGGGGGGTGGTCCAGGTCACAGCCCGGCGGCCCGTGCCTCGAGGTCGGCGCGCTGCAGCAGGGCGTCGATCAGCTCGGGCGAGATCTGCCCGGTCACCGCGGTGTTGCGCGGATCGTCGAGCGAACGGCGCAGCACACCCTCGGCGATGATCGCGATCTTCCACAGCCCCAGCACGTACCAGAAGCCGATGGCCGAGACATCGCGTCCCGTGGCCCGCGCGTACTCGTCCACGAGCTCGGCGCGGCTCGGGAATCCCGGCATCGTCGGACCGCCGAAGCCGGTGACGATCTCGTCATCGGCCTGCGGCCAGTACGCCAGCAGGCCGCCGAGGTCGGCCAGCGGATCGCCGAGGGTGGAGAGCTCCCAGTCCAGGACCGCGGTGACGCGACCCGCCTGGGGGTCGGTGATGACGTTCATGAGGTGGAAGTCGCCATGGACGAGCGCGAGGCCCTGGTCCTGCGGGACGTTCGCCGTGAGCCGCGCCGCGAGGTCGTCCACGATCGGCAGGTCGCGGGTGCGCGACTGGTCCCACTGGCGGTGCCACCGGCGCAGCTGCCGCTCGGCGTAGGGCGAGTGGCTCGCGAGATCGACCAGCCCGGCCTTCTCCAGGTCGACGGCGTGCACCTCGCCCAGCGTGGACGCCAGGGACAGGCCGATCTCGTGACGCGTGTCCTCGGGAACGGACTCCACCGCCTCGATCGTGTCCAGCACCCGCCCGTCGACGAAGTCCATCAGCATCAGCGGCGCGTCGGTGACCTCGGGATCCTTCGTGAAGCCGTGGATCGTCGGCACCGGCACGCCCGTGCCCTGGAGGCCCGACATGATCCGGTGCTCGCGCTCGACGTCGTGGGCCGAGGCCAGCAGCTTGCCCAGCGGTGGCCGGCGCATGATCCAGCGATGCCCGGCCGCGTCGGTGACCAGGAACGTCAGGTTCGACTGACCGGCGCCCACGCGCTCGAACTCCAGCGGCCCCTCGGCCTCGACGCCGAGGGTCTCGATCCACCGGGAGATCGGCCCGGTCGCGATCAGCTGCGTCACGACGCGTTCCTCTCCCGCGTGACCTTGGTGCCCTGCTCCAGGACGGTGCCACGGTCGAGCTGGCGCTTGAGGATCTTGCCGGTCGAGCCCTTCGGCAGCTCGGGGACCTCCTGGTAGATGCGCGGCACCTTGTAGGCGGAGAGGCGCTCCTCCAGCCAGGCGCGCAGCTGCGCGGTGTCGACCTCGCGGCCGGGATGGGTCGCGTACACGGCCGCGACCTCCTCCCCCAGCCGGTCGTCAGGCACACCGATCACGGCGACCTCGCGCAGGTCGGGGTGCGTGTAGAGGACCTCCTCGATCTCGCGCGGATAGACGTTGTATCCGCCGCGAATGACGAGGTCCTTCTTGCGATCCAGGATCCAGATGTCGCCGTCCTCGTCCTGCTTGCCGACGTCGCCGGTCAGGAACCACTCGCCGCGCCTGACCTCGGCCGTGGCCTCGGGCCGGCGCCAGTAGCCCTTCATGATGACGGGTCCGGCGAGCGCGACCTCGCCCCGCTCGCCCGGTGCCACGGGGTCGCCCTGGGGATCGACGACGCACGCCTTCATCTGCGCGAGGGCCGGTCCGACCGAGCCCTCCTTGCGGCGCACGCTGAGCTTCGCCGACGTGCCGGCGCCCGTGGTCTCGCTGAGCCCGTAGCCGTCCAGGACGCGGCAGCCGAACCGCTCACGGAACGCGTCGGCGACCGCCAGCGGCAGCGCGGCGCCTCCGGAGAGCGCATGGGTCAGGCCCGCCAGGTCCTCGCGCGAGACCTCGACGTCGGCGTGGAGCATCGCGTTCCACATCGTGGGGACGCCCGCCAGCACCGTGAGCCGGTGTGCGGCCGCCATCCTCAGGAGGGCCTCGCCGCTGAAGGGGCGCAGCAGCGAGAGGCTCGCGCCGACGTGGAAGGTCGCCATCATCACGCAGACCTGCCCGAACACGTGGAAGAGCGGCAGCGCCGTCCCGACCCGGTCCGAGCTGTCGCTGCCGAGCGTGCCCGAGACGATCTCGGCACACGCCGCGAGGTTGCCGTGCGTCAGCTCGGCGCCCTTCGGCTTGCCGGTGGTGCCCGACGTGTAGAGCAGGACGGCGGTGTCGTCGATCGCCATGGCGCGGGGCAGGTTCAGATCGGCACCCGGCCCGACCTCGATGTCGCCGGCCTCCAGGGTCCACAGCTCGACCCCGGTCGTCTCGGCCGCGCGCCGCGCGACCTCGGCCGCCTCGTGCCAGGCGATCGCCAGCGAGCACTCGGCGTCGGTGAGGAAGTACTCCAGCTCGACGGCGGTCGACGCGGAGTTCACCGTCACGCCGATCGCGCCGACGGCGAGGATCGCCTGGTGGACGACCGCGAACTCCTGGGAGGTCGGCGCCACCAGCAGCACCCGGTCCCCGGGCTTGATCTCGGCACTCACCAGGCGCTCGGCCCAGGCGGCGGCGAGGTCACGCACCTGCGCGTAGGACCAGGACTGGTCGCCCACGCGCAGCGCGATGCTGTCCGGGGCGGTCCGGGCGTGGTCCCACAGGCGATCGACGGCGTTCATGTCATGACTCCTCTCGCTCCGCGCGGAGCGATCGACGGGTGGAAGGTTCAACGGGCTTCAGTGGACGGGGACGGGCTCGTGGCGCGAACGCCAGCGGCTCCCGCCCAACGTCGGCACGGCCGAGAGCAACGCCTTCGTGTACTCCTGCTGGGGGGCGTCGAACACGGCGTCGGCCGTGCCGGACTCGACCATCTCGCCGTGCCGCATGACGTACACGTGATCGGCCAGGTAGCGGATCACCGACAGGTCGTGCGAGATGTAGAGCATCGAGACGTCGAGCTCGCGCTGCAGCTGGCGCAGCAGGTTGAGGATGCGCGCCTGCACCGAGACGTCGAGCGAGGCGGTGACCTCGTCGAGGATCATCAGCGAGGGCTCGAGCGCCAGCGCCCGGGCGATCGACACGCGCTGCAGCTGGCCACCCGAGAGCTGGTGGGGATAGCGGCGCATGGCCGCCTTCGGCACGCCCACCTTGTCCAGCAGGTCCAGGGCCGCGACGGAGCACGACTGCGAGGTGATCCGCTTGCCGGTGGCGACGCTGACGGCCTCCTGCACCGCCATCGCGATCTCCATGCGCGGGTTGAGCGAGGCGTGCGGGTCCTGGAACACCAGCTGGGCCCGGCCGCGCAGGTGGCGCAGCGCCTTGCCCTTCGGGTTGGTCACGTCGGTGCCGTCGAGCACGATCCGGCCCTTGGTCACCGGCGTCAGGCCGATCGCGGCGCGCGCGATGGACGACTTGCCCGAGCCCGACTCGCCCACGAGGCCCACGGTGGAGCCGGTGGGCACGCTCAGGTTGATGCCCTTGACCGCCGTGAACGGGGGCGGGCCGGGGTAGGTGACTTCGACGTTCTCCAGCTCAAGCATGGTTCATCTCCCGTTCGACGTCGAACTGCCCGTCCTCGATCGTCACGAGGTCCTCGGTGCGGTCGGTGTTGAGGTCCGGGACCGCGCGGATCAGTCCCTGTGTGTAGGGGTGGTCCGGCCCGGAGAGCAGCTTCGCGGTGGTGAGGTCCTCCACGATCTCGCCGCGGAACATCACGATGATCCGGTCGCACACCTCCGACAGCAGCGAGATGTTGTGCGAGATCAGCAGCACGGCGCTGCCCTTGCGGTCGTTGAGGTCGCACAGCAGCTGCATGACCTGCGCCTGCACCGTCACGTCGAGCGCGGTGGTGGGCTCGTCGGCCAGGATCAGGCTCGGCTCGCCCATCAGCCCCATCGCGATCATGGTGCGCTGGCGCATGCCGCCGGAGAGCTCGTGCGGGTACTGCTTGAGCCGCTTGGCGGGCTCGGTGATGTGCACGTCCTCGAGGCTGCGGATGGCCAGGGCGCGGGCTTCCTTCTTCGACAGGCCCTTGTGCTCGCGCACCGTCTCGATCATCTGCGCCCCGATCTTGCGGGCGGGGTTGAGCGAGGACATCGGGTCCTGGAAGACCATCGCCAGGTTGGTGCCGAGCACGGTCCGCAGCTCGCGGTCCGAGCCGTTCACCAGGTCGTGGCCGTCGAAGTCGATCCGGTCCGCGGTCATCGTCAGGCCCTTGGGCAGCAGCCGCGAGACGGCCAGCGAGGTGAGGGTCTTGCCGCTGCCGGACTCCCCCACGATGCCGACGATCTCGCCCCGCTTGAGCGAGAAGGAGACGTTGCTTACGAGCGGCGGGACCTCGTCCCGGCCCTCGATGTTGATCGAGAGATTGCGCACGTCGAGCAAGGTGTCGTCGTTCATGGGCGTCCCTTCCTGGTCTCGGTCTCCATACCGGGGTCGAGCGTGATCTCCGGCTCCATCGCCAGCGCCTTCGCGCCGGAGCGCTTGAACCGCGAGCGGAAGAGGCTGGGGCGCTCGTTCCACAGCACGGGGTTGACGGCCCGGGCCACGGCGTCGCCGAAGAGGTTGACGGCCAGGCCGGTGATGAGGATCAGCACCGCCGGCACGAGCGCGGCGTACGGGTTGAGGTAGAAGTTCTTGACGCCGTCGGTGAGCATCTGGCCCCAGTCGAACTGCGGCGACTGGATGCCCAGGCCCAGGAAGCTCAGCGAGGACATCGCCATGATCCCCTCGGCGACGGTCGTGAAGGTCACGATCACGAGGCTGTCGGCGACGTTGCGCCCGACGTAGCGGGTGCCGATGCCCGACCTGCTGACGCCCACGACCTTGGCGGCGGACATGTAGTCCCGCACCATGACGGAGTCGACCAGGCTGTAGGTGAAGCGGGCGAAGTGCGGCGTGAACGCCACGCCGATGGCCAGCACGGCGCCCTTGGCGCCGACACCGACGATCGCGACGACCACGACGGCCAGCAGGATGTCGCCGAAGCCCATCATCGTGTCGATCACGGTGCCGCCGACCTTGCGGACGCGCGGCCCACCGGCGGCGATCAGTCCACCGATGAGGCCGCCGACCACCATCGCGAACAGCACGGCGGCCGACGCGTAGATGATCGAGAGCCGCGTCGCGGCGAGCGTGCGGGTGAAGATGTCGCGGCCGAGGGCGTCGGTGCCGAAGCGGTGGTCCGCGGACGGACCCTCGCTCGAGCGCGCCATGTCGCTGACGATCGCCTGGTCGCCGAAGCCGTTCGGTCCCATCACCACCAGGACGGTCAGTCCCAGCAGGATCAAGCCGGAGATGATGCCGGTCGGCGTCGCGAGGAACGCCTTGAACATCTGCCGAGCGCTGCTCTGGCGCTGGTGCTTCTTCATCGGCCCGCCTCCATGGTCCGGGGATCGACGATCCCGAGGATGATGTCCACCAGCGCGTTGACCACGACCACCGAGAAGCCGAGCAGCAGGACGATGCCCTGCACGACCGGGTAGTCGCCGACGAGGACGCTGTGGACGAGCGTCGTGCCCAGGCCCAGTCGGGCGAAGACCTGCTCGACGATGACCGCGCCGCCGATGAGGCTGGCGAACGTCACGCCGCCCATCGCGAGCATCGTGGTGATCGAGTTGGGGAACACGTGCGCGAGGTAGAGCTTGCGCGTCGGCAGCCGCTTGCTGCGGGCGGTGCGGACGTACGGCGACTCCAGCACCTCCAGCGTGCGGACGCGGACGAGTCGCGCGATCGAGGCCGCCGGGCGGATCGCGATCGCGATCGCCGGAAGCACGGCCGCGTTGAGCGAGCCCGATCCCGCCACCGGGAAGATCTGCCACGTCACGGCGAAGAAGAAGGCCAGGAAGGTCGCGATCAGGTACTGCGGGATCGAGGCCATCGCACCGGTGGAGCCGGAGAACATGATCTCGAACGCGCGGTGACCGTTGCGGGTCAGCACGGCGCCGATGATGCCCATCGGCAGGCCGACCAGCAGGATGATCGCCATGCCGAAGACGGCCAGCTGGGCCGTGGGCCCGATCTTCTGGGCGATCTCGTCGGTGACGGGCTGGCTCGTCGCGAAGGACGTGCCCATGTCACCGCGGAAGAGACCGCCGATGTAGTCGAGGAACTGCTTGTACATGGGCTGGTCGAGGCCGAGCCGCTCACGAGCGACCTGCACCGCCTGCTCGTCCGCGTCCATGCCGGCCACGAGCCGGGCGGGATCGCCCGGGGCGAGGTGCATCATCAGGAACGTGAGGGTGGTGATCGCCACCAGCACGAAGGCGAGCCGGACGAGCCGGGACACCAGGAACCGACGCCATTTCATGTCACATCGTCTCCATCAGCATTGGTCGATCTCCTGGGAAAGTCGGGGAGGTTTCTCGGGTGTTCGTGGTCGGCTCGGGCACGCGCTGTGCCGGCCGTCACACCCTAAGTCATAGTTGAAATCAAGTTCAATTTCGGAGGGTGTAGCACGACCGCGGGGGCTGGGCACAGGGACAGCGTCCCCAGCCACCCGCGGTCGTCAGGGGTTGTCAGGCGCGCGCGTCCCGCTCGTTGCTGCGGCGGCGCAGCTCGACACGGGCGAGGGTGCGCTTGTGGACCTCGTCGGGGCCGTCGGCGATCCGCAGCGTGCGCTGGTGGGCGTAGAAGCTGGCCAGCGGGAAGTCGTCGGTGACGCCGCCACCGCCGTGGACCTGGATCGC
>JBEVDF010000208.1:0-6057 GCA_040514145.1 Aeromicrobium sp. | reverse complement strand
GACCTGCGCTGGTTCACCGTCAACGCCATGAAGAGCGCCTTCCTGCCGTTCGACGAGCGCCTCGTGCTGATCACCGACGTCATCAAGCCCGGCTACGCGGCCCTGTCCACCTGACCCGCCCCGCGCGGCCCGGCCGGCGGCCGGGGTCAGCGACCGGTCGTCAGGAAGCGGTAGGCGCGGCGTGGGTGCATGGGGCAGCAGCCGGCGGCCACGGCTGCGGCGATGATCCGGGGCTGGTCCTTCATCAGGCGCCAGCCGCGGCGCACGAGGGTCAGCGGGGGCTTGCGCGACTCGCGCAGGTCGCGCACGAGGCGCAGCGCGAACACCACCAGCCGCGGCCGGGTGAGGCAGATCGCCGCGTCGAGCACGCCGGCGTCACGGCACGGCGCGACCATGTCGGGGGCGAACAGGCCCTCGGCGATGAAGCGGTCGCCCGTCAGCACCACCTCGCGCGTGCCCACCGCTCGGCTGACCGAGATGTCGTAGATCGGCACCTGCGCGCGGCCCTCGCGGCACAACTGCTCGATGGCCGCCATCGCCGCCGTGAGGTCCCACGAGCGGACGTCGTCCCAGTCGGGGATGCCGAGCGTGCTCAGCGGCAGGCCGGGGTGGTCCACCGGGTGGTAGAAGTCGTCGAGTCGCAGCACCGTCCAGCCGAGTCGTTCGGACAGGTGGGACTTCCCCGAACCGGACGGGCCGGCCAGGATCACGACGTGCGGCATGGGCTCGAGCGTATCGAGGCCTGGTCAGACGCCGATCGGGTGCCAGACCGTCTTGTACTCCAGGAACGGCGTGATCCGCGTGAGCGCCTGCGCCGTGGGGGTGCCCGGGCGCAGGACGCGCTTGAGGTTCACCGAGGCCTCGGCCTCGAGGTCGCGCGCCACGTCGGCGTCGTCGACGCCCGTGAGGTCGAGCGCGTTGACGTCCAGGTGGGAAGCGAGCCACGGGCCCACCTCGGCGATGTCGCCGGTCAGGATGTTCACCACGCCACCGGGCACGTCGGAGGTCGAGAGGATCTCCGACAGCGTGATCGCCGGCAGGGGTCGCTCGTACGACGAGACCACGACGGCCGTGTTGCCCGACAGGAGCACCGGGGCGAGCACCTCGACGAGGCCGAGCAGCGACGACTGCTGCGGCGCCGCGATCGCGACGACGCCCGTGGGCTCGGGCGAGGTCAGGTTGAAGAACGGCCCGTTGACCTGGTTGGCGTTGCCGGCGACCTGCGAGAGCTTGTCGGCCCAGCCGGCGTACCAGACCCACGTGTCCACGGCGGCGTCCACGATCGCGGTGGCACGACGCTCGGTCACGCCCTCGGCGGCGCGGACCTCGGCCACGAGCTGGTCGCGGCGGCCTTCCAGCACCTCGGCCACGCGGTAGAGGATCTGGCCGCGGTTGTAGGGCGTGCGCTTCGACCAGCCGCCGAATGCCTTGCGGGCGGCGCCCACGGCGTCGCGGGCGTCCTTGCGCGAGGCCTTCGAGGCGTTCGCGAGGAACTTCCCGCGCGAGGAGGCCACCTCGTAGGTGCGGCCGGACTCCGAACGGGGGAACGCCCCGCCGATGAACAGCTTGTAGGTCTTGCGGACGTCGACACGCTCGCTCATGAGGAAGCCTCCAAGTAGCTGGCGAGTCCGTGGCGGCCACCCTCGCGGCCGTAGCCGGACTCCTTGTACCCGCCGAACGGAGAGGCGGGATCGAACTGGTTGAACGTGTTGGCCCACACCACGCCGGCGCGCAGCTGGTTGGCCATGGAGAGGATCCGCGACCCCTTCTCGGTCCACACGCCCGCGGACAGGCCGTAGGGCGTGTTGTTGGCCTTCTCGATCGCCTCGGCGGGCGTGCGGAAGGTCAGCACCGACAGGACCGGGCCGAAGATCTCCTCGCGAGCGATCCGGTGGGCCTGCGTGACGCCGGTGAAGATCGTCGGGGCGTACCAGTAGCCGCGCTCGGGCAGCTCGCACGGAGCGCTCCAGCGGGCCGCGCCCTCGTCGTCGCCGGTGGCGGCCAGGTCGCGGATGCGGCCCAGCTGCTCGGCGGAGTTGATCGCACCGACGTCGGTGTTCTTGTCCAGCGGATCGCCCAGGCGCAGCGTGGACATGCGGGCCTTGAGCCGGTCGAGGACCTCCTCGGCGACGCTCTCCTGCACGAGCAGGCGCGAGCCCGCGCAGCACACGTGGCCCTGGTTGAAGAAGATGCCGCGGACGATGCCCTCGACGGCCTGGTCCATCGGCGCGTCCTCGAACACGATGTTCGCGGCCTTGCCGCCGAGCTCGAGGGTGAGGCGCTTGTCGCTGCCGGCGACCGTGCGGGCGATCTCACGACCGACCGGCGTGGAGCCGGTGAAGGCCACCTTGTTCACGTCGGGGTGCGAGACGAGCAGGCGACCGGTCTCGCCGGCGCCGGTGACGATGTTGACGACGCCCGGGGGCAGCTCGGCCTGACGGCACACGTCGGCGAACAGCAGGGCGGTCAGCGGCGTGGTCTCGGCGGGCTTGAGCACCACCGTGTTGCCGGCGGCCAGCGCGGGCGCGACCTTCCACGCCAGCATCAGCAGCGGGAAGTTCCACGGGATGACCTGCGCGGCCACGCCGAGCGAGCGGGGGTTGGGGCCCAGGCCCGCGTGGTCGAGCTTGTCGGCCCAGCCGGCGTTGTAGAAGAACCACTGCGAGACCAGCGGCACGTCGACGTCGCGGGACTCCTTGATCGGCTTGCCGTTGTCGAGCGTCTCCAGGACGGCGAACTCGCGGCTGCGCTCGGCCAGGATGCGCGCGATGCGGAAGAGGTACTTGGCGCGCTCGCGGCCGGGCATGGGACCCCAGACGCGGTCGTAGGCGCGGCGGGCGGCGCGGACGGCGCGGTCGACGTCGGCCTCGTTGCCCTCGGCGACCTCGGCCAGGACCTCCTCGGTCGCGGGGTTGACGGTCTTGAAGGCGGTGCCGCCACCGTCGGTGAACTCACCGTCGATGAACAGGCCGTAGCTGGCGGCGAGGTCGACGATGGAGCGCGACTCCGGTGCGGGTGCGTATTCGAACTTCGGCATGGGAATCAGTCCAGGGTCACGTAGTCGGGGCCGGAGTAGCGGCCGGTGAGCATCTTCTGGCGTTGCATGAGCAGGTCGTTGAGCAGCGACGACGCCCCGAAGCGGAACCAGTTCGGGTCGAGCCAGTCCTCACCGGCGACCTCGTTGACCACGACCAGGTACTTGATCGCGTCCTTGGAGGTGCGGATCCCGCCGGCGGGCTTCACGCCCACCTGGCGGCCCGTGGCGATCCGGTAGTCGCGGACGGCCTCGAGCATGAGCAGCGTGGTGGGCAGGGTCGCCGCCGGCTGGATCTTGCCCGTGCTGGTCTTGATGAAGTCGGCGCCGGCGTCCATCGCCAGCCACGAGGCACGGCGGATGTTGTCGTACGTCTGCAGCTCGCCGGTCTCGAGGATCACCTTGAGGTGGGCGCTGCCGGCGGCCTCCTTGACCGCCACGATCTGGTCGTGGACCTTCGCGAGGTCGCCGGAGAGGAAGGCGCCACGGTCGATGACCATGTCGATCTCGTCGGCACCGGCGGCCACGGCGGCGGCGGTGTCGGCCAGCTTGACCTCGAGCGGCGCGCGGCCCGAGGGGAACGCGGTGGCGACCGCGGCGACGTGCAGCCGGTCGCCGACGACCTCACGGACGAACGGCACCATGTCGGGATAGACGCACACGGCGGCCGCGGAGGGGCACGACGAGTCGGTGGGATCGGGCCGCAGCGCCTTGGTGGCCAGCGCCCGCACCTTCCCGGGGCTGTCGGCTCCCTCGAGCGTGGTGAGGTCGACCATCGAGATCGCGAGGTCGATCGCCCACTGCTTGGACGTGGTCTTGATGGAGCGGGTGGACAGCTGGGCCGCGCGGGCCTCGAGGCCGACCTGGTCGACGCCGGGCAGGCGGTCCAGTCCCGCGGTCAGGGTCTTGCTCATCGAGCGTTCCTCTCCTTCTCGTCCGAGCGGACGGCGGCGATGCTGCGGTGCACCGCAGCGACCACGGCGTCGGCAGTGATGCCGCGCTCGGCGAGCACGAGATCACCGGCTCCGCTCGCACCGAACTCCTCCACACTCACTATCTCACCGTTCGTGCCGACGTAGCGGTGCCAGCCGGTGCCGGTGCCGGCCTCCACGCTGACGCGGGCCGTGACGGCGCGGGGCAGGACCGACTCGCGGTAGGCGAGGTCCTGCTCCTCGAACCACTCCAGGCACGGGGCGGAGACCACGCGCACGGCGGTGCCGTCGGCCGCGAGGACGTCGCGGGCCTGCAGTGCCAGGCCCACCTCGGAGCCGGTGGCGACGATGATCGCGTCGGGCGTGGCGGCGGTGTCGGCCAGCACGTAGGCGCCGCGCGTGGCGCCCTCACCGGCGGGAACCGCGTCGCCGACCACCGGGACACCCTGGCGGCTCAGCACGAGCGCGGTGGGCCGGTCGCTGCCCAGCGCGCGCGACCAGGCGTCGACGGTCTCGACCCAGTCGGCGGGGCGGACCACGTCGAGGCCGGGGATCGCGCGGTGCGCCCACAGGTGCTCCACCGGCTGGTGGGTCGGCCCGTCCTCGCCGACGCCGACCGAGTCGTGCGTCCAGACGTAGGTGACGGGCAGGCCCATCAGGGCGGCGAGGCGCACCGAGGGGCGCATGTAGTCGGAGAAGACGAAGAACGTCGCGCCGAACGGGTGCGAGTACCCGGCCAGGGCGATGCCGTTGAGGACCGCGCCCATCGCGTGCTCGCGGATGCCGAAGTGCACGAGGGTGCCGTCGGGTCCGCCGGGCCACTCGTCGCCCGCGTAGCCGTTGGGCGTGAAGCTGCGTGCGCCCGCGATCGCGACGTTGTTGGTCTCGGCGAGGTCGGCGGAGCCGCCCCACAGCCACGACAGCTCGGCGGAGATCTCGTTGAGGACCGCGCCGCTGGCGATGCGGGTGGCGGCCTTCTGCGGCTGGGCACGCAGGGCGGCGAGCCTCTCGCGGGCGGCGGGGGTGACGTCGCGGTCGCGCATCCGGTCGTGGAGGGCGGCCTGCTCGGGCTGGGCGGCTCGCCACGCGTCGTAGCGCTGCTGCCACTGCTCGCGGGCCGCGGCGCCGCGCTCGCGCACGCGGCGGGCGTGGTCGAGCGCGTCCTGCGGCATGGCGAAGTGCTGCTCGGGATCGAGGCCGAGGGCGAGCTTCGTGGCCGCGACCTCGTCCTCGCCGGGGGCGCCGGAGTGGGCGCCGGCCGTACCGCCGACGGTGGGCATCGGGTGGCCGATGCGGGTGCGCAGGCGGATGAAGACCGGGCGGTCGGTCACGGCGAGGGCGGCGTCGTAGCCGGCGCGGATCGCGTCGGGGTCCTCGGCGTCCTCGATCTCGACGATCGCCCAGCCGTAGGCCCGGTAGCGCCCCACGACGTCCTCGGTGAACGCGATCGCGGTGTCGCCCTCGATGGAGATGCGGTTGTCGTCCCAGACGAGGATCAGGCCGTCGAGGCCGAGCGTGCCGGCGAGCGAGGAGGCCTCCTGCGAGACGCCCTCGGACAGGCATCCGTCACCGGCGACGCACCAGGTGCGGTAGCGGAACAGGCCCGCGTCGGGCTCGACGCCCGGCTCCAGCAGGGCGTGCACGCGCCGGGCCGACATCGCCAGGCCGACCGCGTTGCCGACGCCCTGGCCGAGCGGGCCCGTGGTGGTCTCGACGCCGGGGGTGTGGCCCCACTCCGGGTGGCCGGGGGTGAGGCTGCCGAGCGCGCGGGCCTTCTTGAGATCGTCGAGCTCGAGGCCGTAGCCGCTCAGGTAGTGCTGCAGGTACAGCGAGAGGCTCGTGTGACCGGCCGAGAGGACGAACCGGTCGCGTCCCTCCCAGTCGGGGCGCGCGGGGTCGTGGCGCAGGTACTCCTGGAACAGCACGTAGAGCGCGGGAGTGAGGCTGACGGCGGTGCCGGCGTGCCCGTTGCCCTTCGCCTGCACGACGTCGAGGGGCAGGATGCGCGCGTGCCGCACCGCTTCGAGGTCGAGGGGATCGCGCCAGCCGGTCGGGGAGGTCTCGGTGTTCGCCACGGCTCAACCGTAGGCG
>JBEVDF010000048.1:0-14381 GCA_040514145.1 Aeromicrobium sp. | reverse complement strand
CCCCCACCATGGGGGGCTCGAACCCCTCGCCCCACACCGGGACGGACACCCCGGTGATGAAGTTGCCGCCCGTGGTCACGCCCTTGGGCAGGTAGCGTCGCAGGTCGACCACGAGGTCGCCCTGGGGCTCGATCGCGATCCCGGCCTGCTGCGTGGCCGCCGCGGCGAGCAGCAGCATCGTGGGGCTCAGACCGAGCCCCTGCGCCGAGCCCCACTCGCGGACGCCGGCCATCTGCTCGACGTCGCAGGAGCGGTGGAGGCGATGGGTCAGGCCACCGGGATCGACGAGGGGGATCCGGTCGTCCTCGCGCTCAGTCGCGCCCGACGGCAGGGCCGCCACGGGAGGCGTGCCGCGGTCGCGCACGAGCGTCAGCGCGGTGCCCGGGTGGCGGCCGAAGGTGTTCCACAGCGCGCGGGTCACGGGCCGCTCGGTGACGGTGTCGAACAGCTCCGGCACCGGCGCTCCGCCCGCCATCGTCACGAGGATGGTCGGCAGGCTCGAGGCGAGCGGCGCGTCGAGGAGCACGTGGTCGAAGGCCGTGGCGAGCTCGTCGCCCTTCACCGCGAACTGCAGCGGGAGGTCGTCGACGAGGTGGGCCGCGAGCCAGTCCTGGGCCGACTCGGTCGTGCCCTCGGGCACGACGCGGAAGATCTCGGGGAGCCGGTCGGCGATGCCCGCGCCGAGGTAGCGCCAGTGCTCGGCGTCGGCCCTCACGAAACCGGCCCGGGTGTGGGGGCCGTGGGCGGCGAGGCGCACGAGTGCGGCACCCAACGCCTCCAGCGGCGGCAGCTCGAGCGGGCTGAAGGACTGGCGGATGCGCGAGCCGCCCAAGAGTCGGTCGATGCCGGCGATCGGCACGAGTCGCGAGCGGTCTGCCATGGTCCGAGCCTAGTGGCGGAATCGCCCTCCCGAGGGCGTCTCGCCGATACGATGTGCCCGACCGTCCCCGACGCCGAGGTGAGCGCTGCGATGTCCGATCCCGAGGTCCTCCTCGCCCCCGTCCGCCCGGGTCGCGCCGCGTGAGGCTCCTGCTGGTCGTCTCCACGGCGCATCCCGAATCCGTCGGCGAGGCATGGATCGCGCACCAGTGGATCCGCCGCCTCGCGGAGCGCCACGACGTCACCGTGCTCTGCTACCGCCAGCGCGCCGGCCTCCCGCTCACCGGCACCGTCGAGGGCGCGCGAATCATCGAGTGGGACGAGCCCCCGCTGATCGGACGCCACGAGCGCTTCAAGGCCATGCTGAACCCGGGCTACTACCCGTTCGCGTGGCGTGCGCGACGCTGGATCCGCAGGGCCCTCGCCCGCGGCGAGCGCTTCGACCTCGCCCACCAGATCACCCCGGTGTCCCTGCGCTTCGCCTCGCCGCTGCGCGACGCGGGGATCCCCTACGTCATCGGGCCCGTGGGCGGCAGCCTGGAGTCGCCGCCGGCCTTCGCCGACCAGGAGGGCGGCGCCCCATGGTTCACCGGGCTGCGCCGGCTCGACCGGTTCCGCCTGCGGCACTCCCCCGCACTCCGCGCCTCCTTCGCGAACGCCTCCTTGGTGGTGGGGATCGCCGACTACGTCCGCGAGCAGCTGGGCGACATCGCCGTGCGCGCCTTCACCACGATGAGCGACACCGGCATCGAGGTGCTGCCCCCGGCCGCACCGGGCTCCGACCGCACCGAGGGCGTCCGGTTGCTCTACGTGGGGCGCGTCATCCGCACCAAGGGCGTCCGCGACGCCGTGCGCGCCCTGCACCTGCTCCCCCGTGGCACCGCCATCCTCGACGTGGTGGGCGACGGGTACGACCGGGCCGCCTGCGAGGCGCTGGCGACCGAGCTCGGCATCGCCGACCTGGTCCACTTCCATGGCCGTGTGCCGCACGAGGCGGTCGACGACTTCTACACGGCCGCCGACGTCTTCGTGTTCCCCAGCTACCGCGAGGCCGGTGGCATCGTCGTGGTGGAGGCGCTCTCGCACGGGCTGCCGGTGGTCGTGTGCGACCGCGGCGGCCCGTCGAGCACCGTCACCGACGCGTGCGGGATCCGGGTGCCGGTGATCGATCCCGACCAGCTGGCGCGCGACCTGGCCGACGCCCTCGGCCGGCTGTGCGCCGATCCCGCCCTGCGGGCCCGCCTCGCCGCAGGGGCGCGGGAGCGCAGCGCCGAGGTCTCGCTCTGGGACAACCGCATCGAGCACATGGAGTCGCTCTATCGCCACGTGGTCGCGGGTCGCTGACCTCAGGCGCCGGGAGCGTCGTCCACGACCCGGATGCGGCGCCCCATCACGGCCCGCGCGGGGCGCGCGATCCGGCCGGGCAGCACCGACAGCACGGTGGCTGTCGTCGCGGGCTTCAGCAGGGCCATCCCCGCGAGGTAGGTGACCACGACGGCCATGCCGCCGAGGAAGATCTCGATGACGAGCGGCAGCGGGTCGGCCAGCCACAGCACGCCCCATCCGGCGGCCCCCGCCAGCACCGCGGTGGGAACGACGCTGACGAACGGGGCGATGACCTGCCACTTCGTCGCGCCGATGACCGGCGCCACGGGAATCGAGCGCAGCAGCGTCTCCACGATGGCGATGACCGCCCATCCCGTGACGATCGCGAGCAACCCGAACTGGACGAGGTACAGCGAGACCAGCAGCGCGATGCTGTAGATCACCGCGATGAAGGCGAACCAGCGTCCCGGGTGCCCCGTGCCGACGAGGAGCGCCTGGTCGACGGCCCAGCCCACGCCCGCGATCGCCATGATCGCCAATGCCGGGACGACGAGCGCGCTGTCGGCCTTGTCCGCGCCGAACAGCAGCTCGACCACCTCGGGCGCCGCGACCGCGAGGAAGACCATCAACGGCGTGATCACGGCGTAGGCGACCGCCGATGCGCGCAGGTAGAACCCGCGCAGGCGGTCGACGGAGTCGCGGATCTTCGCGAACGCGGCCATCGAGACCGGCAGCAGCGCGGAGATCGAGAGATCCTGGGCCGTCTGCACGAGGCGCTGGGCGATCGAGAGGAAGCCCATCTCGCGCACGCCGAGGCCGGCCACGACGATCGCGGTCTCGGCCCACACGCGCAGCGCGTACACGAGTCCGCTGCCCACGACGTTCGTGCCGAACGCGACCATCACCTTGAACCGCGCGAACGAGAAGCCGGGGTGGGGTCGCCAGCGCGCGGCGATCCAGACCGACACCAGCACGATGACCTGGCCGCACAGGACCTGCAGGACCAGCGCCCAGGCGCCACCACCGGTGACCGCGACCGTGATCGCCACGATCTGGGCGATGATCGCCGCGTTGGCCTCCAGCAGGGCGAGCTTGCGGAACTCCATCGCCCGGCGCAGCAACGCCATCGGCACCGAGCCCACCGCGACGGCCAGCACGGACAGGCCCATGACCTGCAGCAGCGGCGCGGCCTCGGGCACGTCGAGCGCCGAGCTGATGAACGGCGCCGCGGCCGCGATCACCCCGGCCAGGGCCATGCCGGAGACGAGCGAGAACCAGAACGCGGTGGCCAGCGTGCGCTCGTCGACCTCCCGGGCCTGGACCAGGTAGGCCGAGAAGCCGGCGTCGGCCAGGACGTAGATCAACGGCAGCAGCGTGGTGGCGGTGGCGGCGATGCCGAAGTCCTCGGGCGCCAGGATCCGGGTGAGGATGATGATCGTGACGAAGCCGCCGAGGCGGGTGACCCAGCGCTGCGCGGTCATCCACAGGACGCTGATCGAGGTGTGCCGGGCGAGTCCGCTGTCGTCGCTCATTCCCACCCCTTCGCACCGACCCCCGGCGTCTGCCGCAATCCGCGAAAGGCGGGGCCTGACCCCCATACACTGTAGTGCGCGCCCCTGTTTCCAGTGGCCGAATGCGCCAGACAGCCCGCACCTCGCGGGCGACGTCGAGAGGACCGATGCATGAGTGACGGCCGGCCCGGTTCGAGTGCGGCGCGCCGCGTCCTGCGCCCCCGCACGTGGCGCCGCTGGGCGCGGATGGCGAACTTCGCCGGGTACGACGGTGCCTCGATCGACGACGCCACGATCGGCGTGGGGGTGCGCCTCTCCCCCACGGTCTCGGTGCGCAACGGCAGCCGCGTCACGATCGGCGACGGCTCCCACATCGGCCAGGGCAGCTGCCTGTGGGCCGGCGACTCCACCGGGCGCATCACGCTGGGCGACCACGCCCTCCTGGGTCCCGACGTCTTCATCACCGCCTCGAACTACGACTTCGACGCGGGCCCCGGTCCCGTCATGGACCTGCCGAAGCGCGAGGCCGACGTCGTGATCGGCGCGAACACGTGGCTGGGCACGCGCGTCGTGGTCCTGCCGGGCGTCACGATCGGTGACGGCACGATCGTGGCCGCCGGCGCGGTGGTCACCCGCGACCTGCCGCCCGACTCGGTGGCCGCCGGCGTCCCGGCGAAGGTCGTCCGCCGCCGCGGTGCCGCGACGTGAGCACTCCCGATCTGGCGATCGTCATGGTCACCTACAACAGCGCCGACTGGGTCGGCCGCTGCCTGGACTCGCTGCCGGCCGCGCTCGGCGGGCTGACAGCCGAGATCGTCGTGGTCGACAACGCGTCGGCCGACGACAGCGCCGAGGTCGTGGCGCGTCACGCACCACAGGCTCGACTGCTGCGCAACGACGTCAACGTGGGCTTCGCGAAGGCCGTCAACCAGGGCGCCGCCGCCAGCTCGGCGCCGTGGGTGCTGATGCTGAACCCCGACATGGAGGCCCGCCCCGGATCGCTCGGCGAGCTGGTCGACTTCGCCCGCACGCACCCCGGCCACGGGATGTACGGCGGCCGCACCCTCACCACCGAGGGCCACCTCGAGCCCTCCTCGTGCTGGGGTCTGCCGAGCCTGTGGAGCACCTTCTGCTTCGCGTCGGGCCTGTCCACCGCCTTCCGCCACTCGCGTCTCTTCGACCCCGAGTCGCTCGGCCGCTGGCAGCGCGACACCGTGCGCGAGGTCGGCATGATCACCGGCTGCCTGTTGCTGGTGGAACGCGACCTGTGGAACCGCCTCGGCGGGTTCGACGAGCGCTACTTCGTCTACGGCGAGGACGCCGATCTGAGCGCCCGCGCCCGCGCGCTGGGCGCCCGTCCGGTGATCGACCCCGCGGTCGAGGTCGTGCACGCCGTGGGTCGCTCCTCCGAGGGAACGGCGGGCAGCAAGCCCCTGCTCCTGGCCGGCAAGATCACCTACGCCCGCACCCACCACGGCCGCGGCGCTGCCTTCGGCGTCGGACTGCTGCGGGCGGGCGTCGGCCTGCGGGCCCTGGGCTCGCGGCTCACCGGCCGGGGCGCGAAGTGGCTCGCCACGTGGCAGCGCCGCGGCGAGTGGTGGAACGGCTTCCCGGGCGAGGCCCGATGAGCGCCCGCGCGAGCATCGTGATCCCGGCCCACGACGAGGAGCGCGTCATCGGCCGCACCCTCGAGGCGGCGCTGACCGGCCTCGACCCGGCCGAGTTCGAGACCGTCGTGGTCTGCAACGCCACCACCGACGCCACCGCGCAGGTCGCCGCGGCGTACGACGGGGTCCGGGTCGTCGAGATCCCCACCGCCTCCAAGACCGCGGCCCTGAACGCCGGCGACGCGGCCGTCTCGGCCTTCCCACGCGTCTACCTGGACGCCGACGTCGTCCTGTCGCCCGGCGCCCTCGAGGCGGTCGTCGCAGCGCTGGAGTCCGGGCAGCTCGCGGCCGCGCCGCGTCCGGTGTTCGACACCGCGGGCCTCTCGCTGCCGTGCCGCGCCTACTACGCGATCCGCTCTCGGCTGGGCTACGTCCGCCACCATGTGATCGGCGCGGGGGTCTACGCGCTCTCGGCGCAGGGCCGCGCCCGCTTCGGCGCCTTCCCCGACGTCATCGCCGACGACGGCTACGTCTACGCCCACTTCGAGCACGCCGAGCGCCACAACCCCGAGGGCGCGACGTTCACGGTGCATCCGCCGCGGACGCTGCGGTCGCTGTACCGGCGCCAGGTGCGCATCGTCGCCGGCAACCAGGAGCTGGCCGACCTCGGTTACCGCGTGCAGGCGCCGCGACCCACGTGGCGCGACGTCGTTCGCGCCGAGCCGCGCCTCCTGCCGGCCGCCCTGGTCTACACGGCGGTCACCGTCGCCGCCCGCCTGCATGCGCGCGTGCGCTCGACGCGCGCGTGGAACCGCGACGAGACCTCGCGCGGACCCGTCGACACGAAAGCGGATCGCTGATGCGCAAACTCCTGCTGATCAGCCTCGGCATCGTCGCCGGCCTCGTCGCCCTGGCCGTCGTCGCGTTCCTGGTGCTCGACCCGTTCGACGACGGCGCCCCCTCGGGCGACGTGGTCTCGCTGTGGCCCGACGTCCCCCCGGCGCACGTCGACGTGGTGAGCGACGAGGGCCCCGTGGAGCTGGGCACCGCCTTCACCAGCAAGGTCGAGGGCGAGGTCGCCGGGGTGCGCTTCTGGTGGACCCCGCGCAACACCGGCCCCCACGTGGCCACCCTGTGGTCGCCCGACGGCGAGAAGCTCGCCACGGTGGACTTCGACGAGGCCGGCGGTCAGGAGGGGTGGCGCACCGCGTGGTTCGAGAAGCCCGTCGAGATCGAGCAGGGCGAGCGCTACGTCGTGTCGTACCACGCGCCGCAGGGTCGCTTCGCCCAGACGGTGGGCTTCAACGGCCAGTCGTTCTCCGGCGCGCTCGCGGTGGAGCGCGGCAAGAGCGGCGTCTACGCCGAGGGCGCCAAGAGCACGTTCCCCACGAAGTCCTGGGAGTCCAGCCAGTACTGGGTCGACCCGCTGTTCACGCCCCGCGGCGAGGTGCCGGAGGCCGCCGCGCCCTCCGTCCCGAAGATCGTCGACACCGACGACTTCAAGGCCTCCGGCTTCCCCACGTCGGCCGACACCGGCGTCCCGAAGGACTGGGAGCCGAAGCAGACCTACACCGGCGACCTCGACATCGACGAGCCCGGCACGGTGCTGGAGGACGTGCGCATCGTCAACGGCGTGCTGCACGTGCGGGCCCCCGACGTCACGATCCGGCGGGTCGAGTTCGTGGGGTCGCGCATCGACAACCTGCACGCGAACGCCTGCAACAACGACCTCGTGATCGAGGACTCCAGCTTCGTCCGCGGCGACACCGAGCTGTTCCAGCCCGCGGTCCAGTTCGGCGGCTACACGGCCACTCGCGTCAAGGTCATCGGCCTGTCCGAGGGACTGCGCGCCGGCGGCGCCGAGCACGGCTGCGGCCCCGTGGTGGTCGAGGACTCCTACGTCAGCATCGCCCCGGCGGACGGCTGCCCCGACGTCGAGTGGCACGGCGACGGCTTCCAGGCCAACAGCGCCGCCCCGGTCACGATCCGCGACACGACGATCCTGCTGAACCACGACGAGGGGTGCCTGGGCAACGGCGCGATCTTCCACCCCGAGAACTCGGGCAACCAGCGCCTCACGGTGCAGGACGTTCTGGTCGGCGGCGGCGGCTTCTCGTTCCGGCTCGGCACCCCGGGCAGCGTCTCGGGCCTGAAGGTCGTCTCCGACTCGTGGCAGTACGGGCCCTCGCACGTCACCACCTGCGACCGGGCCACGTGGGGCGCGGGCAACGAGATCGTGTCGGTGTCGAAGGACGGCGACATCAGCGCCGTCGCGCCGCTCAGCTGCGGGCGGTGAGCGACGCGGCGTACGCCGTGCGCTCGGCGTCGGCGACCTGCCCGTAGAGCACGGGGAGCGTGGCCGGATCGGCCGCCATGATCTCGTCGAACCGGGCGTGGGCCGCCTTCGCGCCCTGGTACACCTCGCGGCCGTACTGGTCGCGGCGCTTCGCGGCATAGAGGAACAGCTTGTAGCGCAGGTACCGTCGCAGCCGGCGCCGCGCGAGCGACGTCTCAGGCATCACCTTCGCGCAGATGTACAGGTAGTTCAGGACGTGGAAGAAGCCGTAGTCGAAGCCGGCCGCACGCGCTCCGGGGGCGACGCAGTGGAACACCAGCGACCGCGGCGCCGCCGCGACGAGGGACCCGGACGCCAGGACGCGCAGGCCGATGTCGATGTCCTCGTGCGTGGCGTAGCCGACGCGCGAGCCCAGCGTGGGGTCGAACCTCAGCTCGCGCAGCACCTCGGTGCGGAACGTCATCCGGTAGCCGCCGATGGTGGGCACGAGCGGGTGGTCGAGCCCGTCCTGCACGGCCCCGGCCCGCAGCCGCTTCGTGCGTTCGGCACCGAAGAGGACGAACGGCGCGGGCACCAGCAGCCGCTCGACGCGGTTGCGGATCGCCATCACGACGGGCACGTTCGTCAGCCGGCGGGTGGGCGTGATCGGCACGTCGACACCCGGCGGCGCCGCGGCCACCGGCGTGGCCGAGATCGCGCCGTAGCGGTGGTTGCGGTCGGCCTCGTAGACGGCCATGAGGTGCTCGGCCGTGTCGGGGAACCACAGCGAGTCGTCATCGGGATACATGGTGACCGGCTCTGCCACCAGGTCGAGGCCCTGGTTCCGCTGCGCGGGGAGGTTCGCCTGGTCGCCGTACCGCACGATCAGGGGGATGTCGGTCTCCTGCGCCACGGACTCGCAGTAGGCGCGCACGGCCTCGTGGTCGTCGCTGCGGTCGACCACCACGATCCGGGCGGCGGGGCGGGTCTGGGCCACGAACAACGGCAGCGAGATGCGCAGCATGTCGAGCCGGTTCCGGGTGGCCACCACGATGGCGTAGTCGAGCATCGCGCCGAGCCTACCCGCGGCCGGCCGTGCGCCGGACGCATTCGGCAGGACCCGCCGACCCGCCGAAACGGGCCTCGGTCCAGGCGAACAGGTCGGGGAACAGGGGCGAGTCCTCCAGCACGAGGCCGAGGTGGTCACGGCCCCCGACCGCGACGTACTCCAGGACCTGGCCGCTCCCGCACGCCTGCATGGCGAACTCGGCCTGCCGCTCGGGGAGGATCACGGTGTCGGCCGAGCCCTGGGCCACCAGCAGCGGCGCGTCGACCGGCAGCTCCGGCTCGTTCTCGGCCAGTCGCCGACCCATCGCGCCGCGGGCGAAGTACTGGTCGAACAGCGCGCCGTCCTGGAACGACATCACCTCGGCCGCGAGCTCGGAGTAGGCCCGCGGCTCGGGCAGGCACTGGGCGGCCACCTTGCGCCCGAACCTCTCGGCCTGCTCGGTGGCGTAGTCGCTCCAGCGGACGTCGTCGTAGGCCGCGTCGTACGCGGCCATCGTGTAGGCGGCGAAGATCCGGTCCTGCGCCGGCAGCCGGTCGAAGGTCTCGCGCAGGAAGGTGGCCGGCGCGAGGGCGGCGACGCCGGCCAGCTCGAGGTCGGGGGCGTAGGTGGGCTGGAGGCCGCCGGCCCACAGCGCCGCATGGCCGCCCTGGGAGAAGCCCCACACCGCCGTCTGCGGCGACGTGTCCAGGTCCTCGAGGCCGCGCGCCGCGCTCGCGGCGTCGAGCATGGCCCGGCCGGCACCCTCGCCGATCAGGTACGGCTGGTGCCCGTCGTCTCCCACGCCGGGGAAGTCGGGCGCGACGAGCACCCAGCCCCGCGCGAGCACCTCGTCGACCACGTACATCGAGCCGGCCACCAGCGGGTCGGTCTGCAGGCTCGGCGAGCACTCCCGCGCGAAGCCCGAGGTGCCGTGGCCCCAGGCCACGACCGGCAAGTCGGTGAGGGACACGTCCGCGGGCGCGTAGACCCCGGCCGTGGCTTCGATCACGGCGCCCTCGCGGTCGGTGGTCGTGTAGAGGATCCGCCAGGCGCGGCTGCCCTCCGGCGCCCCTCCCTCCACGGGCGTCGCCTCGAGCAGCGTGCCGCTCTCGTCCGGCAGCGGCGCGTCCGAGCGGCGTTCGTCGCCGGGGTCGCCGCGAGTGGCGAGCACCGCCACCAGCACGACGGCGACGAGGACGACCGCGAGCCCGGCGGCCACCAGGACCACCGAACGCGAGAGCCGCGACAGCAGAGAGCTCATCGGTCCTACCCGAAGTAGCGGTAGCGGTGCCAGCGCTGCCAGCGGGACTTCAGGGCGGCCGTCCGGGCCGCCGACCGGGCATGGGCCGGCAGGCCGTCGGCCGGGCGGCCGTCGCGCAGGGCCTCGAGGTCGGCCCACTGGGCACGGCGGACGACGTACGGATCGATCCGCCGCGCGGTGTCGAAGGCCTCGTCGAACGCCTCGGCCGTCAGCGGGGACTCCGCACCGAGGAGCAACGCGGTCAGCAGGACCTCGTCGGCCAGACGCCGCCGCACGTGCGGGTGGAGCCGCTCGGCGATGTCACGGTTCCGCCACGAGGAGAGGAACCGGTCGTAGGCGCGCCAGCGTTCCCAGGCGTCGCGGGCGAGGCCGACCTGCATCGACATGCTGCTGGGGTGGCGGCGGTAGTAGGCCTGGTCGACGCCGTTGATGTGGCCCACGTCGGCGACCGCCGCGATCTTGAGCCACATCAGCGCGTCGTGCGTGAAGGGCAGGTCCTCGTCGTAGGGGCCCACCGCGTGCTGGACGGAGGTGCGCACCACGGCCTCGGGCGACGCGATGTTGCTCCACGAGCGGCGCAACTGCATGCGGATCCAGTTCTCGCCCTCCCACGTGGTCCAGGTGACCGCGGGCCGCGTGGGCCGCTGGACCGGGTCGGTGAGGAACTTCTGGGTCTTGCCGTAGACCAGGCCGATGCTCGGATGGGCCTCCATCAGCGCCGTGGCACGTCCCAGCGCACCGGGCGCGAGCTGGTCGTCCGAGGAGATGAGGACGACGTAGTCGGAGTCGGCCTGCGAGACGCCCTTGTTGAAGGTGGGGACGGCGCCCAGGTTCTGCTCATTGCGGATCAGGCGCACGTTCGGGTGCTGGGCGGCGAGCCGCTCGGCCACCTCCGCGGAGTCGTCGGTGGACTTGTCGTCGAGAATCGTGACGGTGGTGGTCACGCCCGGCTGCCGCACGATCGCCTCGACGGCGCCGGGCAGGTAGTGGCCGTAGTTGTAGCAGGGCACGACGACCTCGACGTGGGGCAGCCGTCCGGTGGTGGGGCGGCTCGGCCAGCGCAGCTTCACGCCGCTCCCTCCCCCACGACGCGGGCCAGCACCTCGACGACGCGGTCCTGGTCGGTGGGGGTCAGGTGCGGGTGCATGGGCAGCGACAGTATCCGGCCGGCGGCCTCTTCGGCGACCGGGAAGCTGCCGGCCCCGTAGCCGAGGTGGGCGTACGCGTCGGTGAGGTGCACGGGGGTCGGGTAGTGGATGGCCGCCCCGATGCCCTCCTCGTGCAGGCGCGCCAGGACGCGGTCGCGGTCGTCGACCTGCACCACGTAGAGGTGCCAGACGTCCTCGTTGCCCGGGCGGATCCGCGGCGTGCGGACGCCGGGGACCGGGTCGAGCAGCTCGGTGTAGCGGCGCGCGGCGGCACGCCGGGCCTCGTTCCACCGCTCCAGGCGCCGCAGCTTCGCGCTCAGGACGATCGCGTGCACGGCGTCGAGACGCGAGTTGATGCCGACCCGATCGTGCACGTACTTGACCGTGCTGCCGTGGTTGGCCGTGCTGCGCACGTGCTCGGCCACCGCGGCGTCGCGCGTGAGCACGGCTCCGGCGTCTCCGGCCGCGCCCAGGTTCTTGCCCGGGTAGAAGCTCGTGGACGAGGCGTCGCCGAGCGCGCCCGCGATGCCGGCCGCCGAGCGTGCGCCCTGGGCCTGCGCCGTGTCCTCGACGATCGTGAGGCCGTGGCGCTCGGCGACGGGCCGCAGCAGCTCGACGGGCGCGGTCTGCCCGAACAGGTGCACCGGCACGATCGCGCGGGTGCGGTCGGTGAGCGCCGGCTCCACAGCGGCCGGGTCGATGAGCAGGTGGTCGGGGTCGACGTCGACCAGCACGGGCACCGCGCCGAGGCGCACGACGGCACCTGCGGTGGCCACGAACGTGTTCGCCGGGAGCACGACCTCGTCGCCGGCTGTCACCCCGACGGCGCGCAGGGCGAGCTCGATCGCGTCGGTGCCGTTGGCCACGGCGATGCAGTGGTCGACCCCCACGTACGCGGCGTACTCACGCTCGAACGCCTCCACGTGCGGACCGCCGATGAACTCCGAGGAGGCGAAGACCTCCTGCCACAACGGCAGGACCTCGTCGGCGATCTCGGCCTGTTGGGCGGCGAGATCGAGGAAGGGGACGCTCATGCTCGCTCCGGCTTCTCGAGGACCCGGTTGGTGCCCACCACGACGGTACCCGGTGCGACGTCGCGTGAGACCACGGCGCCGGACCCGATCACGGCGTCGTCGCCGATCGTGACCCCGGGCAGGATCGTGGCGTTCGAGCCGATCGACACGCGGTCGCCGACCACCGGCGGCTCGCAGGTCCACTCCGCCGCACCGGCCTGCGGGTACCGGGAGTTGGCGGTCATCACGCCGTGGCCGATGAACACGTCGTCGCCGATCCGCATGCCCTCGCAGACCAGCGTGTGGGACTGGATGCGCACGTTCGTGCCGCAGACGACGTCGTTCTGGACCTCGACGAAGGGGCCGATGAAGCAGCGGTCGCCGAACGTGGCCTCGTAGACGTTCACGCAGTCGGCCACGACGCAGTCGTCACCGAACGTGGTGTCGCGGATGCCGATGGCCAGCCGCCGTGGCTCACTCACCGCATCTCTCGCAAGATCGCGTCGGAGGCCTCGAACACGGCATCGATCTTGCCGCACAGCACCGAGAAGAGCCGGTCGTGGTGGCGCACCTCGGTGACCCGGGAGTCGCCCATGTCGGTGGCGAGCTTGGTCTTCGCGGTGACCCACAGCTCCTTCTGGTCGTGCTCCACGTGCAGGTACTCCCCCACGTCCTGGGCGATCTTCGCCGCGACGCGCTCGCGCTCGGCGATCTCGTGGCGGTGGGGGTAGTCGGCCATCAGCTCGGCGTGCGAGTCGTAGCGGCGCATCGGCGTGTAGGCGACCGAGGAGAGGGTGTGCAGGCCGTCGTACGCCGGGTACACCGAGACGTAGTCGCCGTCCATGATCGTGACCGCCATGCTCGAGTGCAGCGAGGTCTTGGCCAGCACCAGCGCCGCGAGCTCCCACTTGATCCGGAAGTGCTTGTCGGCGGGCAGTCCCATGTTGGGATCGGTGTAGCTGGCGTTGATGACGTAGTCGAACGGGCCGAACTCGCGCGTGCCGCTGCGGATGATCCCGGCCGCGGCATCGACCTCGTCGACGGGCGTGTCCACGTGCAGGACCCCGTTGAACCGCCGCACCAGTCGCTCGCGCAGGGCCTTCACGTCGATCGACTTCTCCAGGACCTTGATGAGCAGCCCGTAGTCGTCGGGGTGGCGCAGCAGCTCGCCGGTGATCGGCAGCACCTCGTACTTCAGGTGGAACGAGCTCATCACCGCGAGGTACTCCTCGACCGAGACCAGGCCGTCGTGGTGCACGGCGTAGAGGTTCTCGTCGACGTCGCTGAGGAACTCGGAGTACTCGGTGGTGAAGCGGTCGAAGCCCATGATCGACTGGTAGATCGTGTAGCCCGAGCGCGGGTAGTGGAACCCCATGTGCAGCCGGCACTGGTTGGTGGTGCCGGCGCCGCTCAGCGGCGTGGGCTCACGCTCGAAGATCTCGACCCGGACGTCGCCGAAGCGGCGCTCGATCTGCTGGGCGATGTGGAAGCCGAAGAAGCCGCCCCCGATGATTCCAACGCGCATGGATCAGCTCGCGGTCCGGCCGACGACGACGCGCTCGAACCGCGCCACGGGCGCGCCGGAGAGGGTTCCGCCTGCGTTGAGTCCGATGCGCACATTGGCCAGCGTACGGGTGACACGACCGACTTCGCTCCAGTTTGAGCCACCATCGGCCGAGAAGGCCGCGGTGATCACCTGGGTGGCCGGATCACGGGTGAATCGCAGCCGCAACGACGTGGCGGTGGTGGGCACGCGCTGCACGATCGGGGTGCCCGCGCGCTCGTCGATGAGGGCGACGGTGTGCCCGCTCGCCCCGGAGTTGTACGCCCGGGTCAGCTCGATGTAGTTGTCGTCGTCGACGTACAGCACGATGCCGCCGTGCTGGTAGTTCGCCGTCGGCGCGTAGGTCATCGTCGCGGTGACGCTCGTCCACGTGCTGGGCAGGTCGCGGAACACCGTGTTCGTGGTGTTGTTCATGGCCTGCCACAGGTCGCCCTGGCCGGTGGCCAGGCCGAGACCGTTCGCCGCGTAGTTGGGGGGCGCCGTGCTGCTCTCGGTGGTGCGCACCGCGCCGGCCGCGGTACGGGCCGCGAAGTCCCAGCCCGCCGCCAGCAGGGAGGCCCGCGACGTCTGGTCGAGCACGTGCGTGTCCGTCGTCTCGGTTGGGGTCGAGGGCGTCGGGGACGGCGTGGGCGTCGTCGGCGTCGGGGTGGGCGTCGTCGGCGTCGGGGTGGGCGTCGACTGCGTCGGGGTGGGCGTCAACTGCGTCGGGGTGGGCGTGGGCGTCGACTGCGTCGGGGTGGGCGTGGGCG
>JBEVDF010000200.1:0-16731 GCA_040514145.1 Aeromicrobium sp. | reverse complement strand
GCGGTCGGTCACCGTCACGATCGACCTCAAGGCCGGCACCCACAGCGCCACCATCTGGACGAACGACCTGACCGAGGCGTACGTCCACGAGAACTCCGCCTACTCGACCTGAGGAAGCACATGAGCGACAACCGCATGACCGAATGGGCGCCCGAGGACTGGGCCGCCGCCACCACGAAGGCCGCGACGCTGGCCCACGCCCTGCCGTGGCTGAAGGCGTACCACGGCAAGATCGTCGTGGTGAAGTACGGCGGCAACGCCATGACCGACGAGAAGCTCAAGCGAGCGTTCGCCGAGGACATCGTCTTCCTGCGCCTCGCGGGGTTCAAGCCCGTCGTCGTGCACGGCGGCGGTCCGCAGATCAGTGCGATGCTCGAGCGGCTGCAGATCGAGTCCGAGTTCCGCGGCGGGCTGCGGGTCACCACCCCGGAGGCGGTCGAGGTCGTCCGCATGGTGCTCAAGGGCCAGGTCGGTCCCGAGCTCGTCGGCCTGCTGAACCAGCACGGCGACCTCGCGGTGGGCCTGTCCGGTGAGGACGGCGGCCTGTTCCGCGCCCAGCGGACGATGCCGCTGGTCGACGGTGAGCCCGTCGACGTCGGACTGGTGGGCGAGGTCGTGGGCGTGCGCCCCGAGGCCGTGATCGACCTGATCGAGGCCGGCCGCATCCCCGTGGTCTCCACCGTCGCTCCCGACGCCGACGGCCAGGTGCTGAACGTCAACGCCGACACCGCGGCCTCCGCGCTCGCGGTGGCGCTGGGGGCCGAGAAGCTCCTCGTGCTCACCGACGTCGAGGGCCTCTACGCGGACTGGCCGAACAGCAGCGACGTCATCGGCGAGATCAGCCCCGAGTCGCTCGAGGCGATCCTGCCCGAGCTGGCCAGCGGGATGATCCCCAAGATGACCGCCTGCCTCGACGCGGTGCGCGGCGGCGTCAAGCGCGCCACGGTCGTCGACGGCCGCGAGCCGCACTCGGTGCTGCTCGAGATCTTCACCGACGAGGGCGTCGGCACCCAGGTGCTGGCCGGTGCGCGGACCAAGATCCGCTCCGCCCTCTACACGACCAGTGCGAAGGAGACGTCGTGAACCTGCCCGAAGGAGTCGTGATCCACGGCCGTGAGCCCCGGCTCGGCGGCCCGGAGTGGACCGAGCGCTACCGCGGTGCGGTGATGAACACGTTCGGCGACCCCCAGCGCGTCCTCGTGCGCGGCGAGGGATCGCACGTGTGGGACGCCGACGGCAACCGGTACCTCGACCTGCTCGCGGGCATCGCCGTCAACGCGCTCGGCCACGGGCACCCGGCGATCCTCGAGGCCGTCACGCAGCAGCTGCAGACCCTCGGGCACATCAGCAACTTCTTCGCCTCGGCCCCGCAGGTCGAGCTCGCGGAGAAGCTGGTCGGGCTCCTCGGCGGCGAGGGCCGCGTGTTCTTCGCGAACTCCGGCACCGAGGCCAACGAGGCCGCCTTCAAGGCCACCCGGCGCACGGGCCGCACCACGATCGTGGCGGCCGAGGGGTCGTTCCACGGCCGCACGATGGGTGCGCTCGCGCTGACCTCGAAGGCGGCGTACCGCGAGCCGTTCGAGCCGCTGCCCGGCGACGTCCGGTGGGTGCCGTACGGCGATGCCGACGCGCTCGCCGCGGCCGTCGACGAGACGGTGGCCGCGGTCATCCTCGAGCCGATCCAGGGCGAGGCCGGCGTGGTCGTGCCCCCGGACGACTACCTCGTGGCGGCCCGCCGCATCACCTCCGAGCACGGCGCGCTGCTGTGGCTCGACGAGGTGCAGACCGGCATCGGCCGCACGGGCGACTGGTTCGGTCACACGCCGTCCGGCATCACCCCCGATCTCGTGACCCTGGCGAAGGGCCTCGGCGGCGGCATCCCGATCGGCGCCTGCGTCGCGCTCGGCGACGCCGCCACGCTGCTCGGCCCCGGCAACCACGGCACCACCTTCGGCGGGAACCCCGTGGCCACGGCCGCGGGTCTGGCCGTCCTCGCGACGATCGAGTCCGAGGGCCTGCTGGAGGCCACGCGTGCCCGCGGCGACCAGCTCGCGGACGGGCTCACCCGCAACGCCCGGGTGGTGTCGGTCACGGGTCGCGGCCTGCTGCGTGGCGTCGTGCTGAGCGAGCCCCGCGCCGCCGAGGTGCAGAAGGCCGCGCTCGACGCGGGCCTCATCGTCAACGCGCCCACGCCCGACCGGCTGCGGCTCGCTCCGCCGCTGGTCCTCACCGAGGACGAGGCCGCCACCGCGGTGCGCACGCTGTCCACGATCATCGACGAGGTGCTGGCATGAACGAGCGCGAACGAGAGAACCACGGGACAGCCATGACTCGGCACTTCCTGCGCGACGACGACCTGTCCCCGGCCGAGCAGGCCGAGGTGCTGGCGCTCGCCGCTGAGCTCAAGGCCGACCCCTACTCGCGCCGCCCGCTGGCCGGACCGCAGTCGGTGGTCGTGCTGTTCGACAAGTCCTCCACCCGCACGCGGGTCTCGTTCGCGGTGGGCATCGCCGACCTCGGGGGCAACCCCGTGGTGATGGACACCGGTGTCACGCAGGTGGGCCGCGGCGAGCCGATCGCCGACACGGCCCGCGTGTTCGGCCGGATGGCCAGCGCCGTGGTGTGGCGCACCTACGCCCAGGACGGCCTCGAGCAGATGGCGCAGTACGCGGGCGTGCCGGTGATCAACGCGCTCTCGGACGACTTCCACCCGTGCCAGATCCTGGCCGACTGGCTCACCGTCATCGAGCACAAGGGCGCGCTGGCCGGACTGACGGTGGCCTACGTCGGCGACGGCGCCAACAACATGGGCCACTCGTACCTGCTCGGCGGCGCCACGGCGGGCATGCACGTGCGCGTGGGCGCTCCCGAGGGGTTCCAGCCGGCCCCCGCGGTCGTCGCCGACGCCCAGCGGATCGCCGCGGACACCGGCGGCTCCGTCCTGGTCACGGCCGACCCGGCCGCCGCCGTGGCCGGCGCCGACGTCGTCATCACCGACACCTGGGTCTCGATGGGCCAGGAGGACGAGAAGGCCGAGCGGGTCGCGCTGTTCGGCGACTACTCCGTCACCGCCGACCTCATGGCCAAGGCCGACCCCGAGGCGATCGTGCTGCACTGCCTGCCGGCCTACCGGGGGCTCGAGATCGCGGCCGACGTCATCGACGGCCCCCAGTCGGTGGTGTGGGACGAGGCCGAGAACCGCCTCCACGCCCAGAAGGCGATCCTCACCTGGCTGTTGGAGCGGTCGTGATCTCGATCCGGCGTCTCGCTGCGCTCGCCGCCACCCGATCACCGGCATCCCGGTGGTGGAGCAGCACGGCGAGGAACGAGCCGGCGTACCGAAACCACCGCTCCACAGGGGTGCCGCGATGATCCCCGGCACGAAGGCCGCGCGCCAGGCGCTGATCGTCGACCTGCTGGGCACGTCCGACGTGCGCTCGCAGGGCGAGCTCGTCGACCTCCTGCGCGACCGCGGGGTCACGGCCACGGCGTCCACGGTGTCGCGCGACCTCGACGAGCTCGACGCGGTGCGCGTGCGCCAGGGCGACGGCAGCCTCGTCTACGCGGTGCCCGCCGAAGGGGGCGACCGCAGCGTCCGCGCGGCGCCCGACTCCTCGGCCGCCCAGCTCCGGCTGCAGCGCCTGCTGCGTGAGCTGCTCGTCTCGGCGCAGTCGTCGGCGAACCTCGTCGTCCTGCGCACCCCGCCGGGCGCCGCCCAGTTCCTGGCCTCCGCGATCGACCACGTGCAGATGAGCGAGACGCTCGGCACGATCGCCGGCGACGACACGGTGATGCTGATCGCCCGCGACCCGGCCGGCGGCGAGGCCCTCGCCGCCCACCTCACTTCCCTCGCCCGTAAGGTGCCCAGCGATGACTGACACTCCCGACCTGCCCGCCGTGCCCGGTTCCACCGACGTCGAGGCCGCCGACTCACGGCTGTGGGGCGGCCGGTTCGCCTCGGGCCCCTCGCCCGAGCTGACGGCGCTGTCGCGGTCGACGCACTTCGACTGGCGTCTCGCCCCCTACGACCTGGCGGGCTCGCGCGCGCACGCCCGCGTGCTGCACGCCGCGGGCCTGCTGACCGACGACGACCTCGCCGCGATGATGGACGGCATCGCCGCCCTCGACGGCGACGTGCGCTCCGGAGCCTTCGGCCCCGAGCCCGGCGACGAGGACGTCCACTCGGCGCTCGAGCGCGGTCTCATGGAGCGCCTCGGCGCCGACCTCGGGGGCCGTCTGCGCGCCGGCCGCTCGCGCAACGACCAGGTGGCCACGCTCTTCCGTGCGTACCTGCGCGACCACGCCCGCCAGGTCGCGTCGCTGCTGCGTGAGCTCGTCGAGGCGATCGCGGGCCAGGCCGAGCGCCACCTCGGCGCGCCGATGCCCGGCCGCACCCACCTCCAGCACGCCCAGCCCGTGCTGCTGTCACACCACCTGCTGGCCCACGCGTGGCCGCTCGTGCGCGACCTCGACCGCCTGCGTGAGTGGGACGCCCGCGTGGGCTCGGAGTCCCCGTACGGATCGGGGGCGCTCGCGGGCTCCTCGCTCGGCCTCGATCCCGAGGCGGTGGCCGCCGACCTCGGCTTCACCGGCTCGGCCGCCAACTCCATCGACGGCACCGCCGCGCGTGACTTCGTCGCCGAGTTCGCCTTCGTCGCCGCCCAGATCGGCGTCGACGTCTCGCGGCTCGCCGAGGAGATCATCATCTGGAACACCAAGGAGTTCGACTTCGTCACGCTGCACGACGGGTACTCCACCGGGTCCAGCATCATGCCGCAGAAGAAGAACCCCGACATCGCCGAGCTCGCGCGCGGCAAGGCCGGCCGGCTGATCGGCAACCTCTCCGGTCTGCTCGCGACGCTGAAGGCGCTGCCGCTGGCCTACAACCGCGACCTCCAGGAGGACAAGGAGCCGGTGTTCGACTCGATCGACACCCTCGAGGTCCTGCTGCCCGCGTTCACCGGGATGGTCGCCACGCTCGAGTTCAACACCGCGCGGATGGCCGAGCTCGCGCCGCAGGGCTTCGCTCTGGCCACCGACGTGGCCGAGTGGCTCGTGCGCCAGGGCGTGCCGTTCCGTGTGGCCCACGAGCTGTCGGGCGCGTGCGTCCGGGTGTGCGAGGAGCGCGGCATCGAGCTGTGGGACCTGTCCGACGACGACTTCGCGCAGATCTCGCCGCACCTGGCGAACGCCTCCGAGCCCGGGGGAGTGCGTGAGGTGCTGACCCTCGCCGGCTCCATCGCCTCGCGCGACGGCCGCGGCGGCACCGCCCAGGCGCGCGTCACCGAGCAGCTCTCCGAGCTCCGCTCGCGGCTCTGACGGGTGGAAGATTCCCCGGTTAACCGGGGAATCCACCGCTATGCGGGGGAAGGTTTCCCCGCATAGCGAGGGGAAACCCCGCACGGTCGTCGCTCGGCCGCCGTGACCGGTGGCGTCACCAGCGGTTGCGCGCCTCCTCGGCCCAGCCGACGAGGCCGTCGAGCCGGTACTCCATTCCCCTGCCGCCTCGAGCCCAGCCGGACCAGCGCCCGAAGGCCTGGTGGGTGCGTGACGCGATCACGCCCAGCTGGGTCGAGGCGACGCGTCGGTGGAAGGGCGTCAGGACGGCCTCGACGTCGGGCCCGGTGACGGTCCACGTCGACTCCGGGTCCTCGAGGTCGTACTCCCAGTGGAGGTCGTCGGTCCAGTGGTACAGGCGCCCGTCGACGAACAGGCCGTTCTCGGTCTGGCCGGTCCCGTCGGTCCACTTCCCGCCGAGCTGCAGACCGAGCCGGACCCCGGAGACATCGCCGCTGCCGGCGCCCCAGTTCCATGTCATGCGGTACGGCCAGATGCCGCGGCCGCGGTCGAGGACGCCCCAGCCGACCACGACGGCCTCGCGCTCGCCGTCGAGCTCGATGGTGCCGCTGACGGGCCGGGCGGGATCCTTCAGCGTGTACTGGAAGCGCCGAGAGCTCCACGGCACGACGACCCCGAGCGCGTCGTCGCCGCCCTCCACCTCCAGGGCCACCTTCACGCGCTCGTGTTCCACACTCAGGTGCGTGCCGCGGCCGTGGTCGACGAAGGTCAGGGGCCCGCTCGTCGCGGTGATCGGCGGCAGGTCGTCGGACAGACCCGGACGCAGCGGGCCCGGCTTGGTCGTGTCGAGGCTGACCTCGTGGCGGCGCAGCCGGTCGTACGCGTACACCTGCGTGAGGTTCGCGTAGTCCAGGTCGGCGATCGTCAGGCCGAGCACGAACCTGCGGGTGACGATGCCCCAGTACTCCCATCGCTTCGCCCGTCCCGTCCACGGCAGGGCCGTGCGATGCAGCGGACGCCGGGTCCAGCCGACGGCCTCGGGGTTCAGGCGGCGTCCCAGGGCAAGGTCGACGGGGTCGACGATCTCAGGCATGCCCGAAGCCTAGGTGGCACCCGCAGCGGGAACGGCCCACTTCGCGCCGCCGCCATGTCGACGCTGCGTGCGCCGGAACCGGCGGCATCCTCTAATCTGGTGCCCATGGCTCGCCGCGTACTCCTCAAGCTCTCCGGTGAGGTTTTCGGAGGAGGTGCGATCGGCATCGACCCCGATGTCGTCAACGACGCCGCCGCCCAGGTCGCCTCCGCCGTCCGCGACGGCGTGCAGGTCGCGATCGTCGTCGGTGGCGGCAACTTCTTCCGCGGCGCCGAGCTCAGCCAGCGCGGCATGGAGCGCACCCGCGCCGACTACATCGGCATGCTCGGCACCGTCATGAACGCGCTCGCGCTCCAGGACTTCATCGAGAAGCAGGGCGTCGAGACCCGCGTGCAGTCCGCCATCGCGATGTCCCAGGTCGCCGAGCCCTACATCCCGCGCCGCGCGATCCGCCACATGGAGAAGGGTCGCGTCGTCATCTTCGGCGCCGGCGCCGGCATGCCGTACTTCTCCACCGACACGGTCTCGGCGCAGCGCGCCCTGGAGATCAAGGCCGACGTCGTGCTGATGAGCAAGAACGGCGTCGACGGGGTCTACGACTCCGACCCGCGCCGCAACCCCGAGGCCCAGCGCTTCGACAGCCTGACCTTCAACGAAGCCCTCCAGCGCAACCTGCAGGTCGTCGACGCGGCCGCGTTCGCGCTGTGCATGGAGAACGAACTGCCCATGATGGTGTTCAACATGAACGACGAGGGTGCGGTCACACGGGCCCTGCGTGGTGAGATGATCGGAACACTCGTCCACGCGTGAGCGTGGCCACCCCGACGATGCAACGGAGCATGACGTGATCGACGAGACACTGCGCGATGCCGAGACCCGGATGAAGAAGGCGGTCGAGCACACTCGCGACGAGTTCGAGGGAATCCGGACCGGACGCGCCCACCCGGCGATGTTCGCCCAGATCACCGCCGACTACTACGGCACGCCCACGCCGCTGCAGCAGCTGGCCGGCTTCCAGGTCCCCGAGGCCCGCACCGTGATCATCGCGCCCTACGACATCGGCGCGAAGCCCGCGATCGAGAAGGCCATCCGCGACTCCGACCTCGGCGTCAACCCGTCCGACGACGGCAAGGTGCTGCGCGTGACGCTGCCCGAGCTCACCGAGGAGCGCCGCAAGGAGTACATCAAGCTCGCGCGCTCCAAGGCCGAGGACGGCCGCATCGCGGTCCGCGGCGTGCGTCGCAGCGCCAAGCAGGCGCTCGACAAGGCCGAGAAGGACTCCGAGATCAGCAAGGACGACAACACCGGCGCCGAGAAGCGCCTCGACGGACTGACGAAGAAGCACGTCGACGAGATCGACGAGGCGCTGAAGTCCAAAGAGGCAGAGCTCCTTGACGTCTGAGGTTCCCACTCCCGACGCGGCAGGCGAGAAGAAGACCGGTCGGGCCGGCCGCGACCTGCGCGCGGCCATCACGGTGGGCGTCAGCCTCGTCGTCCTCGTCCTTCTCTCGCTGTTCTGGGTCAAGGACCTGTTCGTCGCGGTCGCGGCCGTCGCCCTGGTGGTCGCCGCGATCGAGATCGCCCGTGCGCTGGCCACCGCGGGCATCCGCGTGCCGCTCCCGCCCGTGCTGGCCGGCGGTCTGACGATGCTCGTCGTGGCGTTCTACGACGAGATGGACACCGCCGCGGCGATCATGGCGCTCACCGTCATCGCCACCATGGCCTGGCGACTGCGCTCGGGCAGCGACGGATTCGTCCGCGATGCCACGGCGGGCGTCTTCCTGCTGTCCTACCTGTTCCTCATGGGCGCGTTCGTCATGCGCATGCTCGCCGCCGACGACGGCACGTGGCGGATCGTCGCGTTCATCCTCGTGACGATCGCCTCCGACATCGGTGGCTACGTCGCGGGCGTCCTGTTCGGCAAGCACCCGATGGCTCCCACGATCTCGCCCAAGAAGTCCTGGGAGGGCTTCGCGGGCTCCCTGCTCGCCGGCATCGCCGCGGGCATCCTGATCGTCGTCTACGCCCTCGACGGCCCGTGGTGGGCCGGCCTCGTGCTCGGCGTCGCCGGCGTCTGCTTCGCCACCCTCGGTGACCTGTGCGAGTCGCTCATCAAGCGCGACATCGGCATCAAGGACATGGGCGACCTCCTTCCTGGCCACGGCGGTCTCATGGACCGGCTCGACTCGCTCATCGCCGTCGCGCCGGTGGCGTACCTGGTGATGTACCTCCTGGTCTGATCCATGACCGTCCTGCGTGACTACGCCGCCTCGGTGATCCAGCCGGCGTTGGGCCAGTCGGCCGCCCTCTACGACGAGGTGGCCAGCCCCGACGGCACGTTGCGCAGCGCCTGGAAGCGGCTCGCGGCCGAGGCGGTCGACCTGACGCTGCCCGAGCTCAACCGCGTCGGCGACGAGATCACGCGCCTGCTCGCCGACGAGGGCGCGGTCTACACGCCGCCCGGCGGTGAGCAGCGGTCGTGGCGACTCGATCCCCTGCCGCTGGTCATCGCGGCGGAGGAGTGGGCCACGCTCGAGAAGGGTCTGGCCCAGCGGGCCGAGCTGCTCAACGCCATCTCCCTGGACCTCTACGGTCCGCAGGAGCTGCTCTCCGGTGGCACGCTGCCGCCCAGCATCGTCTTCGGTCACAGCGGCTTCCTGCGCGTGGTGGCGCGGGCCAGTGCCGATCACCGGCGCCAGCTCGTCGTCACCGGCACCGACCTCGGTCGCACGCCGTCGGGGGAGTGGCAGGTCATCGCCGACCGCACCCAGGCCCCGTCGGGGATCGGCTTCGCGATGGAGAACCGCCGCGTGCTCTCGCGCGTGCTCCCCGTGGCCTACCGCGAGGCCGGGCTGCACCGCCTGGCGCCGTTCTTCCAGGCGCTACGGGTGTCGTTGACCCAGGCCGCACCGCACGGGCGCGAGAACCCGCGCATCGTCGTGCTGTCGCCGGGTCCCACGTCCGAGACGGCCTACGACCAGGCGTTCATCGCCACGGCGCTGGGCTTCCCGCTCGTCGAGGGCAGCGACCTCGTCGTCCGCGACGGCGCGGTCTGGATGCGGGTGCTCGACCGCCTCGAGCGGGTCGACGTCGTGCTACGCCGTGTCGACGCCGAGTGGAGCGACCCGCTCGAGCTGCGTGGCGAGTCGCAGCTGGGCGTCACGGGGCTGACCGAGGCGGTCCGCCGCGGCACGGTCACCGTGGTCAACGGCCTCGGCTCCGGCGTCCTGGAGAACGCCGCCCTGCTGCCGTTCATGTCGGCGATGTGCGAGCAGCTGCTCGACGAGCCGCTGCGACTGGCCGGCGTCCCCACGGTGTGGGCCGGTACGCCCGAGGGCCGCGACCAGCTCCTGGACCGGCTCGACGAGCTGGTCGTCCGCCGGATCGATCCGCCGTTCGAGCTCGACGGGCTGTCGCGCGCCGAGCTCGTCGCCGCGATCACGGCGGAGCCGCACCGGTACGTGGGCCAGGAAGCGGCCGTCTCGGTCGCGCCCACCCTGGACCGCGGTCGCCTGCAGCCGCATGCGCTCACCTTGCGGGCCTTCACCCTGCGCCACGGCTCCAGCTACCGACCCATGGTCGGCGGCCTGGCCACCGTGGCGCCGGTGGGCACCTCGCCCGAGGAGATCAGCACCAGCAAGGACGTCTGGGTGCTGAAGGAGTCGCCGGACGAGCCCGATCAGGGCCTGCTCGACACCGCCCCGGTCGCCCACGCGCGGGCGCCGCTCACGCCCGTGCCGCGCGTGCTCGACGACCTGTTCTGGCTCGGACGGTACGCCGAACGGGTGGAGGACCTGCTGCGGCTGGCGATCGTCACGCACGAGCTGGCGGAGGACTTCCAGGGCCGCCCCGGCAGCAGCGGCGGTCAGACCCTGGCCGTGGTCGCGCAGCTGACGCGATCGCTGAGCCCCTCGGTGCACAGTCCCGCCGACTTCGAGGGCGACCTGCGCTCACTGCTGCTGGACGTCCACCGCCCGGGCTCCGTCGCGATGACCGTGGCGCGGCTCAAGGAGACCGCGCAGAGCGTGCGCGACCAGGTCTCGCCCGACCTCTTCCGTGTCTTCGGCGCGATGGACCGGGCCCGCGGGGCGCTGGCGGCCAACCCGCACGGCTGGCGGATCGGCGAGAGCGCGGGCCGGATGCTCACCGACATCCTGGCCCTGCACGGCGTCACCGGGAACATGGTCCGCGACGAGGGCTGGCACCTGATGGAGATCGGGCGCGGCATCGAGCGAAGCCTGCAACTGTGCCACCTGATCGGGCCCACCCTGTCGGTGCGGCGCGGCCTCGACGTCGACCGCACCATCCACAACGCCGTCCTCCAGGCCGCCGAGAGCGCCATCACCCATCGCCGCCGGCACCGTGGCGTGGTCCGGGGGGCCTCCGTGCTCGACCTGCTGCTGCTCGACGAGTCGAATCCGCGGTCCCTGCTGTTCAACCTGCGCGCCATCGACGCGTCGCTGGCCACGCTGCCGGGCTCGAGCGGCTCGACCCGTCCCGAACGCCTCGTCGACGACCTGCTGGAGGAGCTCGACCGGCTCGACGTCGCTGCACTGTTGGCGATCGACGGCGAGAACCGGCCCAACTTCGTGCGGTTCGTGCAGGCCACCGCCCAGCAGCTCATGCGACTGTCCGACGCGGTGGCCGAGGTCCACTTCGCCACCGGCCCGACGCCGCGTTCGCTGGCCTTCAACACCGCGGGCGCGGGCGCATGAAGTACCGCGTGTGGCACCGCACCACCTACACGTACGACGACGACGTCTCGAACAGCTACGGCCTGGCCCACGTCGTGCCCCGGTCCTCGTCCTGGCAGCAGGTGGAGTCGGTCGACGTGCGGATCGAGCCGACGCCGGGCGACACCACGCGCGACACCGACTACTACGGCAACACCGTCACGTACTTCCAGGTGACCGACCCGCACCGCACGCTCGTCGTCGACGCCACGAGTGAGGTCGAGGTGCAGGTCCCGGTTCACGACCCCGACGCCCTCGCCACGCCCTGGGAGCTCGCCCGGCCGGCCGAGCGGCCCGATGTCGAGGGCGCGTGGCGCGCCGTCGACCTCGCGCTGCCGTCCACACTGGTCGACCAGACCGAGCAGGCCCGCGACTACGCCGCCGTCTCACTGACGCCCGGTCGCCCTGTCGGCGAGGCGGTCACCGACCTCATGCACCGGATCCACGCCGACTTCCGCTACGACAAGACCGCCACCACCGTCACGAGCCGCATCGACGACGTCTTCGAGCAGCGGGCCGGGGTCTGCCAGGACTTCGCCCACCTGACCCTGTCGTGCCTGCGCTCGCACGGCCTGGCCGTGGCCTACGTCAGCGGCTACCTCGCCACGACGCCTCCGCCGGGCAAGGACCGCGTCATCGGCGCCGACGCGTCGCACGCGTGGGCGGCCGTGTGGCTGCCCGACGGCAGCTGGCTCGCGCTCGACCCGACGAACGACCACTGGGCCGACGATCGGTACGTCACGGTCGCGTGGGGTCGCGACTACAAGGACGTCCCGCCGGTGAAGGGCATCATCTACACCGACGCCCGGTCGTCCACCCTCGACGTGCAGGTGGACGTGGCCCCGCTCGCGTGATCTAGGACTCGCCCGTCGTGTCGGCTGGCGCCTCGGCGCCCGCGGGGCAAGGGTGGGACCGTGCGTGCCTTCGAGTGTCGTCAGTGCGGCAACCCCCTCTACTTCGAGAACTCCACCTGCGTCTCCTGCGGGACGAAGCTGGGATTCTCCCGGGAGGAGAAGGCGATCGTCCCGGTGGACGACCGAGGCCGGTACGTCGACGCCGAGGGATTCATCTGGTGGCTCTGCGCCAACCGCGAGCTGTCGGCCTGCACGTGGCTCACGCGGATCGAGGGCACCCTGTGCTTCAACTGCTCCCTGACCCGCACCCGCCCGGCCGACAGCGATCCCGCCGGCATGCGGGCGTTCCCGGCCGCCGAGTCGGCCAAGCGGCGGCTCATCGTGGAGCTCGACGCCCTCGAGCTGCCGATCGTCACGCGTGCCGAGGACCCCGAGAACGGCCTGGCGTTCGACCTCCTGTCGAGCGCCAACGTGCCGGTGACCACGGGCCACCAGAACGGCATCGTCACGATCGACCTGGCCGAGGGCGACAGCGTGCACCGCGAGCGACTGCGGCGTGACCTCGACGAGCCCTACCGCACACTGCTGGGGCACTTCCGCCACGAGACGGGCCACTACTACGAGACGCTCCTCGTCCACGACGACCTCCGCGAGCGGGCCCGCGCGCTGTTCGGCGACGAGCGCCAGGACTACGGCGAGGCCCTCGACCGCCACTACGAGAACGGTCCGCCGAAGGGGTGGCGTGACCGGTACATCAGCGCGTACGCCACGATGCATCCGTTCGAGGACTTCGCCGAGACGTTCGCGCACTTCCTGCACATCACCGACACGATCGACACGGCCCAGTCCTTCGGCCTGACCACCGTCGACGCCCGGGCGTTCCGGTCCTTCCGCGACCTCGTGACGGGCGTCTGGATCCCTCTGTCGGTCGCGCTGAACCAGATCAACCGCTCGATGGGCAAGGAGCCGCTCTACCCGTTCGTGATCGCGCGGCCCGTGCTGGACAAGCTCGAGTTCGTGGCGTCGCTGTCGCCGCGCTACCGTTCGCTCTGAGGCGCTCAGCGCGGATTCGTTGTCGGTGGGCGCCATCTGGGACACTGGGACCATGGCCAACGAGGTGAACGTCGCGGACGTCAATCCGAAGCCGCTGCCCCTCGTGATGGCACCGGCTCGCGGGCGGGGCAAGCCCCCGCGCCACCTCGCCGACCTCTCGGGTGACGAGCGCAAGGCCGCAGCCGAGGAACTGGGGCTCAAGCCCTACCGCGTCAAGCAGGTCGCGCACCACTACTACGCGCGCCACGAGCGCAACCCCGAGCTGATGACCGACCTCCCGGCGAAGGAGCGCGACGCGATCGTCGGCGCGCTGCTGCCGCCGCTGCTGTCGGAGGTGCGCGTGCTGGAGGCCGACAAGGGCACCACCCGCAAGACCTTGTGGCGCCTGTTCGACAACGCGCTCGTCGAGTCGGTCCTGATGCGCTACCCCGACCGCGCCACGATCTGCGTCTCCAGCCAGGCCGGCTGCGGCATGGCCTGCCCGTTCTGCGCCACCGGCCAGGGCGGACTGCAGCGCAACATGAGCACCGCCGAGATCATCGACCAGGTCGTCGACGCCGCGCACCAGATGTCCTCCGGTGCGATCCCCGGCGGCCCCGGCCGGCTCTCGAACGTGGTCTTCATGGGCATGGGCGAGCCGATGGCCAACTACAAGGCCGTCATCGGTGCCGTGCGCCGCATGGTGGCGCCCGCCCCCGACGGCCTGGGCATGAGCGCCCGCAACATCACCGTCTCCACGGTGGGCCTCGTGCCGCGGATGCGCCAGCTGGCCGAGGAGGGCATCCCGGTCACCCTCGCGCTGAGCCTGCACGCGCCCGACGACGAGCTGCGCAACGAGCTGGTCCCGATCAACAACCGCTCCAGCGTCGCCGAGACGGTCGAGGCCGCGTGGAACTACGCCAAGACCACGAAGCGCCGCGTCTCGATCGAGTACGCGATGATGCGCGACATCAACGACCAGGCCTGGCGCGCCGACATGCTGGGCGACGTCCTGAACTCCTACGGCGACTGGGGCTGGGTCCACGTCAACCTGATCCCGCTGAACCCGACGCCCGGCTCCATGTGGACCGCGTCGCGCCGCGAGGACGAGCGCGAGTTCGTCCGCCGCCTCGAGGCCAAGGGCATCCCGACCACGGTCCGCGACACGCGCGGCTCCGACATCGACGGCGCCTGCGGCCAGCTCGCCGCCGCCGAGTAGCGCGCCCCCAGCCCCACTTTTGGAAACGGATTCACGTCTTTCGCGCTGAAAAGCGTGCAACCGTTTCCAAAAGTGGACCCGGGGGAGCGGTCGATGCCGTCAGAGGCGGCCGGCGTCGTGCATCGTGATGGCCACCTGCACGCGGTTCGAGGCGTCGAGCTTGGCGAAGATGCGCGAGATGTGCGCCTTCACGGTGGCCAGGCTCATGAACAGCTCGGCGGCGATCTCGGCGTTGGAGCGGCCCTGCCCGACCGCCCGCGCGACGTCCAGCTCGCGCTCGGTCAGCGTGGCGACGAGCCGCTCGGCGTCGGTCCGGCGGTGATCGGTGCTGTCGGCCGTGACCTGGCGGATGAGGTTCTCGGTCACCGCGGGGCTCAGCATCGGCTCACCGGCCATCACCGACTCGATCGCCTGCACGATCCGCGGGGGAGGGGTGTCCTTCAAGAGGAAGCCCGCCGCACCCGCCGCGAGGGCCGCCACGATGTGGTCGTCGGCGTCGAACGTCGTCAGCACCAGGACCTTCGGCGGGTCCGGCTCGGCACAGATGGCCCGGGTGGCCGCGATGCCGTCCATCACCGGCATGCGCAGGTCCATCAGGACCAGGTCGACAGGTCGCTCGCGCACCACGGCGAGCGCCTCGCGCCCGTTCGCGGCCTCGGCCACCACCTCGACATGCGGCGCGCCGCCGAGGATGAGAGCCAGACCGGCCCGCACCAGCGGATCGTCGTCGGTCAGCAGCACGCGGGTCACGCGGTCCATGGCAGCCACACTCTCAGGACGTGATGGCCCGACACCCGGGCATGGTGCAGCCGGCCCCCGGCGAGCTCCGCCCGCTCGGTCAGGCCCACGAGTCCCAGGCCCGAGGGCGGGAGGCTCTGGCGCGTCCCTCCGGCCGGTAGCGGGTTCGACACCTCGATGACCAAGCCGTCGTCGGGCCCGCCGGAGATGGCCAGGCTGACCCGAGCGTGCGGCGCGTGCTTGGCCGCATTGGTCAGCCCCTCCTGCACGACGCGATAGGCCGTGCGCCCGATCGATCCGGGGATGGAGGCACGATCGATCGACTCGTTCACCACCAGGTTCATGCCCGAGGCGCGGAAGTGGTCGATCAGCCCGTCGATGGCCTCGGCGGTGGGCTGGGGCGGCTCCGGGACGCCCTCGGTCCCTTCGTCACGCAGCACGCCCAGCACCTCCCGCAGCTCGACCAGCGCGAGACGCGAGCTCTGCTCGATGATCCCGGCCGTCCGCTTGATCTCGTCGGCCGCGAGGTCGTCGCGGAACGAGAGCGCACCGGCGTGCATCGTGACCATCGAGATCCGGTGCGCCAGGACGTCGTGCATCTCACGGGCGATGCGGGCTCGCTCGGCGGTGCGCGCCTGCGAGATCCGGGCGGCCTGCTCGGACTCGGCGCGCTCGGCGCGCTCCTGGAGGGTGGCCATCAGCTCGCGACGCGAGCCCACGTACATGCCCCAGCCGACCGTGACGCCGACGATCGCCACCACGAACCCGGCATTGAACAAGCGCAGCCCCGGTTCGCTGGTGGGGTCGACCATCACGAACACCAGCGCCGCGAGGAGCGTAGCGGCGCTCACGGGGAGGATCTCGCGCCAGCGTCGTCGCGTGGCCAACGAGAAGAGCGCCAGGGTCGCCGGGCCGCCGGCGGTCGTGGCGAAGGCGCTCGCGAGGTTGGTCACCAGGGCGACCGCGACCGGGTACCGGCGACGCCAGAACACGGCCAGGAGGCAGGCGAGTCCGACGAGGAGGTCGAGCCACCACCACCAGCGCGCGTTCTGCCACTGCCACACGAACAGCGGCGACCACGCCAGGCCCGCGATCGCGACCACGAGGATCGTCCGCCAGGTGTGCCCCCACACGGTGAGGGGAGGCGGCGGTGGTGTCACCGCCTCAGGATAGGTGCGTGGCCTGGCGGGGTGCATCGCCCTACCGGCGGGCCCACCCCCTACTTTCGGCCATCCGAAACAGCGTGTTGGGGGCTCCCGTCGAGGGTCCCGACACGGCAGGGTGGACCCATGATCGAAGTCCAGAGCCTGTCCAAGTCGTACGGCGACTTCCGCGCCGTCGACGACGTCTCGTTCATCTGCCTGCCGGGACGCGTCACCGGCTTCCTCGGGCCGAACGGCGCCGGCAAGTCCACCGCGATGCGAATGATCGCCGGCCTGACCCGCCCCACCGGTGGCACCGCGACCATCGGTGGCACGGCCTACGCCGACATCCCCAACCCCGCCACGCAGGTCGGCGTCCTGCTCGACGCCTCGGCCCAGCACGGTGGCCGCACGGGTCGCGAGGTGCTCGTGATCGGCGCCCGTGCCATGGGCCTGCCCCTGTCGCGCGTCGACGAGATGCTCGCCCTGGTCGGCCTCACGCCGAAGGAGGCCAAGCGCCGCGTCCGCAACTACTCGCTCGGCATGCGCCAGCGTCTGGGCATCGCCCACGCACTGCTGGGCGACCCGAAGGTCCTCATCCTCGACGAGCCGGCGAACGGCC
>JBEVDF010000311.1:0-6183 GCA_040514145.1 Aeromicrobium sp. | reverse complement strand
GGGTCGGCTGCGAGCGCACCCGGCTCGAGGCCGGAGAGCACACGATCGACGGCAACCCGGCGTTCGTCCTGGACTCGCTGGAGCTGCGCGACACGCGCGAGTCGCTGGAGCGGTTCGGGTCCCCGATCATCTCCGAGATCACCCGCGAGGGCGATGCGCGGATGACGCTCGACGTGGAGGTGGCCGACGGCCCGTACGCGGTCGTCACCGGCCAGAGCCACAACCCGAACTGGAGCGCCACCGCCAACGGCAAGGACCTCGGCGCCCCCGTGGTCCTCGACGGCTTCTCCACTGGCTGGATCGTCGAGGACGGCGCCGCCGCCACCATCGACATCCGCTACTCGCCCCAGCTGTGGTCGAACGTCGCGCTCGGCGTCAGCGGCCTCGGCCTGCTCGGGGCGCTTGCCCTGGTGATCGCGGCCCTGGTGCGACGTCGCCTGTTCGCCGTCCCCGACGGCGTCCCCGGACCGACCGACCTGAGGCCCCGCTGGGCCACGGCGCCCGTGCTCACCGTGGTGGGCGTGGTCGGTGCCGGCCTGCTGCTGGGCTGGGGCGGACTCGCCGGCGCCCTCGTCGCGGCCGCCCTCACGTGGCTGCGCCCGGTCGACCCGCGCCGTCTCGTGTACGCCGGATCGGCGCTCACCTTCGGTTCGGTCGTCGCCCTCCTGGTCGTCCAGGCTCGACGCGACGGCATCGGCGAGCTGTCCGCCGACGTGATCTCGGCGAGCCTGGTCCCGCACCACGTGGCTGCGGCCGGACTCGTGCTGGCGATCGCCGGCAGCCTCATCCTGCTCGCCCGGAGGTCCGACGATGGCTGAGCCCCTCGTGTCGGTGATCGTCCCGACGCGCAACAACGCCCGCACGATCGAACGGTGCCTGGCGTCCGTGCGTGCGCAGGACCACCCGCACGTCGAGCTGATCGTGGTGGACAACCACAGCTCCGACGGCACCGAGGCGATCGCGCTGGGGCTGGCCGACGTCGTCATCACGGCGGGCCCCGAGCGCAGCGCCCAGCGCAACCGCGGGATCCGCGCGGCCGAGGGTGTCTGGATCCTGTGGCTCGACAGCGACATGTACCTGCCCGCGGACGCCGTGAGCGCCGCGGTGCGCACGGCCGCACTGACCGACGCCACCGGCGTGGCGCTGCCCGAGCGCACGATCGGGGACGGCTTCTGGACGGCGTGCCGGGCGCTCGAGCGCGAGTGCTATCTCGATGCCCCCTGGCTGCACAACCCCCGGCTGCTGCGCCGGGCCGACATGCTCGTCGACGGCTTCCACGAGTCGATGTCCGGACCCGAGGACGCCGACCTGCGGTTCCGGATCCGTGACGCCGGCGGCACCGTGGAGCTGGCCCCGGTCGTGGTCGACCACGACGAGGGCCGCCTGACCCTGCGCGACATCTGGCAGAAGCGCTACTACTACGGTCTGAGCCTGCCGGCGCTCGTCGATCGCCACGACCGCGCGATGGCCGACCAGGGCAGCGGTGTGCTGCGCGCGTACGCGCAGAGCTGGCGCCGTCTCGTGCGCCGTCCGGTCCATGCCCTGGGCATGGCCGGGATGCGCGTCATGGAGGCCGCCGGCTACCTGTGGGGCGCGCGTGCGGGCCGCCGCCGGGCGCAGGTGTGAGGATCGTGGCGTGACGCGCGAACTCCTGTGGGTCTCCCTGCCCGACCAGCGGCCACGGCGCGAGCTCTTCTACATGTCCCTCATGGGCGACACGCACGTCACCGCCCTGGCCCGCGACGAGCCCGTCGGCGACCTCACCTGGGTGCCCAGCACGTATCGCCGCCCGATCAAGCGATTCATCGAGGCCGGTGCGCTGGCGTGGGTCAACGAGCTCCGCGACCAGGATCCGGCCGAGTTCGACTGGGTCGCCTCCCTGGAGCTGTGCTCGCTGGTCACCGGGCAGGCGGCCAAGTGGCGCCGGCGCGGCACGGGCCGGCAGCCGCTGCAGGCGGTCGTCACGTGGGAGAACCTCGCTCGCCAGCCGCTGTACCGCGTGCCGCCCTACCGCCAGGCGCTGGAGTCCTGCCGGCAGGCCGAGCTGCTGCTGTGCATGGTCGACGCCGCCCGCGACCACCTGCTGGAGAACCGATTCGACGACGCCGTGATCCGCGTCGTCAAGCCCGGTGTCGACACCTCGATCTTCACGCCGGCCCCCGAGCTCGCCCCGCACCCGCGGGTCGCGTTCGTCAGCCCGCTCGCCGAGAACAAGGGCATCGACCGGATCCTCGCGGCGATGGAGCTGGTGCGCCGGCAGATCCCCGAGGCCGAGCTCGTCGTGGCGGGCCACGGCCCGCTCGAGCCGCTCGTCCGCGCGGCCGCCGACGACCCGCGCAGCGGCGTGACCCTCGTGGGCGGGCTGGATGCGAACGGCGTCGGCGACCTGCTGCGCAGCGCGGCCGTGTTCACCACCGCTCCGCGCCCGACGTGGAAGTGGGAGGAGCAGTTCGGACTGGCCTACGTCGAGGCGCAGGCGTGTGGCCTGCCGGTCGTCACCACGCGGTGCGGGAGCAACCACGAGGCGATCGCCCCGGGCAACGACCTGCTCGACGTCGAGGGACCCGACCAGGTCCAGGCGCTCGCCGCCGCGTTGGTGGGTTGGCTGTCCGACCCTTCGCGGCGTGAGCGCCAGCGCGACGCGAACCGCGCGTGGGTCACCGAGCACCACGACCTGCGGACCCAGTGCCTGCGGATGGGCGAGGCGTTCGCCGAGATGGAACGCCTGCACGGGGCCCGTTGATGAGGCGCGCGACCACCCCGGCGTTCGTGGGGGCCGCCACCGGTCTCGTGGCCGCTGTGGTGATCCTCGGGCCTGCACTGCTGCCGGGACTGCAGTTGAACTACGACATGGTGTTCGTCCCGGAGCTGGGCTTCGGTGAGCGGACCCTCGGCGTCGACGGGTCCGTGCCGCGGGCGGTGCCCAACGACCTCGTCGTCGCCGCGCTGTCGACCTTCCTGCCCGGCTGGTTCGTCCAGAAGGTGCTGCTGGTGACGGTCTTCGTGGCGGCCGGCGCCGGAGCGGGCGCGTTGCTGCCGGGGCGTCGCGCGGCCGTCGCGGGCGCCCTCGTCGCGTGCTGGAACCCGTGGGTCGCCGAGCGGCTGGCGATCGGACACTGGGGCTACCTGCTCGGGTACGCCGCCCTGTTCTGGGTCGTGCGCACGGCCGGGCGCCTGCGCCGGGGCGAGTCGCCCACCGGCGCGCTCGGCGTCGTGATGGCCCTGGCCGGACTCTCCGGCTCGACCGGCGCGGTGCTGGCCGTCATCACCGCCACCGCCGTGCTGCTCGCGGGGTCGCGCTGGCCCCGGGCGTGGCGCGCGTGGGGCTGGGCGATGGCCGTCTCGGTACTGGTCGCGTCCTCGTGGTGGGTGCCGTTCCTTCGCTCGGAGGCCTCGTCCTCGGCCGACTCCGCAGGCGTCGACGCCTTCGCCGCCCGGGGCGACACCCCGTGGGGGATGGTCGGGTCCGTCCTGACCGGCGGCGGCATCTGGAACCAGGCGAGCTGGTTCGCCGAGCGCCAGAACCTCGTGTTGTCGGGCGTGGCCCTGCTCGGCGTCCTGGTCGCGGTCGGCGTCGCGTGGTCCGATGCGCGCGTCCGGTCGCGTCCCGAGTACCTCGGCGCCGCGGTGGCCGGCGTGGTGGGTCTCGTCGCGGCGATCGTCGCCGGCCTGCCCGGCGGCCGCGAGCTCGTGTCGTTCGTCGTCCTGCAGATCCCGGGCGGGGGACTGGTCCGCGACGGCCAGAAGTTCGCCGCCCTGTGGATGGTCGCCGTCTCGCTCGCGGTCGGCCTGAGCGCCGCCCGACTCGGCGCGACCGCCACCCGCCGCGGTGCGGGCCGGTGGATCGCTGGCGGCCTGGCCGCCGCCACCGGCCTGGTCGCCGTGGTGACCCTGCCGGGACTGGCCTGGGCCGCGAGCGGCCGCTGGGGCTCGGTCGACCTGCCCGTCGACTTCACGTTCGTGGCCGAGCGACTCGAGCAGGCCGAGCCCGGCGCCGTCGCCGTGCTGCCGTGGACGCAGTACCGCAGGTACGACTGGAACGACGACCGCGTGGTGCTCGACCCGTGGCCGCGGCTGCTGGAGCGGGACGTCCGGGTGAACGACGCCCTGCCGTTGCGCGACGGCGTGGTGGCGGGGGAGGACCCCCGGGCCGCGGAGGTCACGCGGGCCCTCGCCGCCCCCGAGGGCGACGTCCTGGCCGCGTTGCGGGCCGCGGGCGTGCGCCACGTCCTGCTGCAGACCGACCAGCCGGGCCCCACGCTGAACGCCCTGCAGCTCGGGGGAGCCGAGCTGCGGGTCCGCACCGAGGACCTGCAGTGGTGGGACCTCGGCGACGAGGGACTGGCCACGGTGGCGCCCGCGGAGCCGATCGACCACCTCGGACTCGTGCTGGGGGGCCTCGGCCTCGCCCTGGCCGCGGCCGGCGTGGTCGTGCGAGCGGTGCGCCGGGGCGATCAGGCCCCGTGAGGCAGCTTGTCCCACCGGTGTGTCATCTGCGGGACAAGCCGTCGAACGGCTGCTAGGCTACCGGCAAGTACTTCCTCGACTACGAAAACAGGGGCACATGAGCGAGAACGCAGTTTGGACCATCGGCGGCAGCGCTGCCGGGATCATCCTCGGAATCCTTGCGGTCCTGGGCATCGTCGCGAGCCAGACCGCCGTCAAGCAGGATCAGACGCACTCGTCCGTCATCGCGTACGACGAGTCCTGATCGAACCGGGGTGACACACCCCACCACCGACGAACCCCCCGCGACGCCCGACGTCGCACAGCGGGTCAGAATCGCCGCCAGCATCTTGCTGGTGGCGATTCTTCCGTGGGTCGTCGCGCCCGGGCGCACGCAGCCCGACACCAAGCTCGATCTCACCGTCGCCCCGTGGGACTACCTCGCGCGTGCCCTGTTCGCGTGGAACTCCCACGCCGGCCTCGGTGAGCTGCAGAACCAGGCCTACGGCTACCTCTTCCCCCTCGGCCCCGTCATGGGGCTCGCCGACTGGATCGGCCTGCCCGGCTGGGCCGCCCAGCGCCTCTGGTGGAGCCTGCTTCTGGTCGTCGCCTTCACCGGCACCTATCTCCTCGCGCGGCGGCTCGTGGGCCTGCGTCCCGACGTCGCCCTCGTCGCGGCCGCGCTCTATGCCCTGGCGCCGCGCGTCGTCACCGTCCTGTCCGAGATCTCGGTCGAGGCCTGGCCCGGCGCGGTGGCGCCGTGGCTCGTGCTGTCGGCGTGGACGATGGTGCGCCCCTCCACCGACCGCAGGTCGCTCGTCCGGGCCGCCGCCGTCACGGGCCTGCTGACCTTCGCGCTCGGCGGCGTCAACGCCACGGCCTCGGCGGTCGTTCTCCTCCTGCCGCTGATGGTGATCCTGACCGCGCCCCGCGCCGCCCGGCGCGGGCGCGCCCTCGTGGCGTGGTCGGCCGGCGTCCTCGTCGGTGCCGCGTGGTGGGTCGTGCCACTGCTCGTGCTGGGCCGCTACGGCTATCCGTTCCTGGACTTCATCGAGACGGCGCGGATCACCACGGCGGTGACGTCGGTGCCGAACGTCCTGCGGGGCGCCGACCACTGGATCGCCTACATCCTCGACGCCGAGTCCCACCCGGTCTGGCAGTCCGGCTGGGTGCAGGCGCAGGGCCTCGTCGCGATCCTGAGCGGCATGGTGGTCGCCGGTGCCGGCGTCGCGGGACTCGTGGTCCTCTCGCGCGACGGTGAGCGGCGCGACGTCACCCGGTTCCTCATCGGCTCGGCGCTGTTGGGCACGCTCCTGATGACGATCGGGCACGCCGGGGTCGTCGGCTCGCCGGTGGCGGAGTCCGTCCGCGACTTCCTCGACGGGGCGGGCGCGGCGCTGCGCAACGTGCACAAGGCCGACCCGCTCGTGCGCCTGCCGCTCACGCTCGGCGTCGCGGTCCTGGTGTCGCACGGCCTCAGTCGACCCCGCCGGGCTCCTCAGGCCGCGGTCGCGATCGTGCTCGCGGCGGCGCTGCTGTCGCCCACCGCGCTGTGGTCCGGACGCGGCGGCGACGCGAACAGCTACGACCAGATCCCTGCCACCTGGCGCCAGGCCGCTGAGGAGATCGACGCGCTGCACGAGCGGGACGGCGGATCCACCCTCGTGCTGCCGGCCGCCCGCACCGCGGAGTTCGCGTGGGGCAAGACGTCCGACGAGCCGCTCGTCGCGCTCGCCG
>JBEVDF010000163.1:0-2663 GCA_040514145.1 Aeromicrobium sp. | reverse complement strand
ACGACATCGTCTCGGCCAGGTCGGGCCGCCGGACCAGGATCGTGACGGAGCGAGCGAAGCGGGCCAGGTGCACGGCCGCCTGACCGGCGGAGTTCCCGCCGCCCACGACGTACACGTCCTGGCCCTCCATCTCCCGGGCGGCGGTCATCGCGGCGCCGTAGTAGACGCCCGACCCCACGAGCTCCTCGACCGGCTCGACGCGCAGCTTGCGGTAGGCCACGCCGCTGGAGATGACGACCGACCGGGCGCGCACCTCGCCGCTCTCGGTGCACAGGACGTGCGGGTCGCCGTCGAGGCCGGGTCGCAGCTCGTCGACCACCTGGCCGGTGAAGAACTGGGCGCCGAAGCGCAGCGCCTGGTTGCGGGCCCGCTGGGCGAGGCGCATCCCGGAGATGCCGCGAGGGAAGCCGAGGTAGTTGCGGATCATCGAGCTGGTGCCGGCCTGGCCGCCGATCGCCTCGGCCTCGAGGATCACCGTCGAGAGGCCCTCGGAGGCGGCGTACACCGCGGCCGCGAGGCCGGCCGGGCCACCGCCGACCACGGCCACGTCGACGACGTGCTCGAGGTCGATCTCCGTCGGGGCGCCGTAGACGTTGATCGCGACGTCGCGGACCGAGGTGGCGTGCACGACCTCGCCGTTGGCGCGGCACACGAGCGGGTACGCCGGCTCGCGGCCCCACTTGTCGAGGACGTAGCGGCCGGCCTCGGTGTCAGGCGCCCAGACCCGGCTCGGCATGCCCATCCGGTCGAGGAAGTCCCGGATGGCCATGGTCAGCCCGTCGCGGGTCGGCGAGATGATCTTGACCGCGACGACCTCCGGGTCGGGGACGGTCGATCCCCAGTCCGACAGCAGGTCGGTGATGGCGTTGTGGAACTCCTCGTCCCGGGTGCCGCGGGGCATCAGCAGGAACGCGTCGTACTTGCCCTTCGCCATGCCGGCGCGCAGGCCGGGGGCGTCGGTCAGGAAGCGGTCCCAGTGGCAGGCGATCACGCGTCGCGCGGTGGGGACCTTCTCGCGGAGCTTGTGGAAGCAGTGCAGGACCTCGGCGTCGGGCAGCACGGACTCGCTCGCGAAGAGCGCGACCGTGCCGCCGTCGGCGACGATGTCGTGGGTGGTGACCAGGGCCTCGTGGCACGAGCGGGCGACGCGGACGTCGTACTCGTGCTGGTAGCGCGCGAAGCCGGCCAGCATCTCGTCGGGGTGTTCCTCGGAGATCAGGACGATGGCGGGGGCTGAGCTCACGTTGAAAGCCTAGGCCGTCCTCGCAATAGGATTGCCGATCGTGCGCCTCCGGATCGACCTCGCCTACGACGGCACCGCCTTCCGCGGCTGGGCAACCCAGCCGGGGCTGCGCACCGTGCAGGGCGAGCTGCAGACCGCTCTCGCGACGATCCTGCGGGTCGAATCGGTCGCCGTCGTGTGCGCCGGTCGCACGGACGCCGGCGTCCATGCGCGGGGCCAGGTGGTGCACCTCGAGGTCGTGGACCCGCCCGACCTGGACAAGCTGGTCCGCCGCCTCAACGGCCTCCTCGACGCCGACGTGCGGGTACGACGCGTCACCGTCGCCCCCGAGGGCTTCGACGCCCGCTTCAGCGCGCTGCGACGCCACTACGCCTACCGGATCGCCGACTCCGCGGAGGCGCTGGACCCGTTGACCCGGGCGCACGTGCTCACCTGGGCGCGGCCGCTGGACGTGGACGCCATGAACGCGGCCTCGGCGCTGCTGCTGGGACGGCACGACTTCGCGTCGTTCTGCAAGCAACGTGAGGGGGCGACCACGATCCGCACGCTCGAGCAGCTGTCGTGGGCGCGCGACGAGACGGGCGTGGTCGTCGGCACCGTCGTCGCGGACGCCTTCTGCCACAGCATGGTCCGCTCGCTCGTCGGCTGCCTGGTGGCGGTCGGCGACGGTCGGCGGCCGGTCGACTGGGCCGGCGAGATCCTCCGGGCGACGGCGCGCAACCCCGGCGTCGCCGTGCTGCACGCGCACGGCCTCACTTTGGAGCGGGTCGACTACCCGGGCGACGACGAGATGGCGGCGCGGGCCGACCAGACGAGAGCGAAGCGGGTGGCGGCCGATGCCTGAGCCGGACCAGGACCACTACTTCAGCGCGGACCCGTCGGTGCCGTTCGCGCGCGAGACCTTCACCTGCGACGTGTGGGGGCACGAGCTGACCCTGGTGAGCGGGTCGGGCGTCTTCAGCCGCGGCCACCTCGACCACGCGACCGCGGTGCTCTTCCGGGAGACCGAGCCGCCGGTGCAGGGTCGGTTCCTCGACCTGGGCTGCGGGTACGGCGTGAGCGGGCTGGCCATCGCCGCGGCCGTACCGCTGGCGACCGTCACCGCCGTCGACGTCAACGACCGCGCGATCGCGCTCGCGAACGAGAACGCCCGGACGCTCGGCGTCCAGGGCCGGTTCGTCGCCTGCCGACCCGAGCAGGTGCCGGGCGGCGACGTGTACGACGAGATCTGGTCGAACCCGCCCATCCGGATCGGCAAGGAAGCGCTGCACGAGCTGCTGCTCACCTGGCTGCCGCGGCTCGCGCCGGGTGGCCGTGCGGTGATGGTGGTCGGCAAGAACCTCGGCGCCGACTCGCTGCAGCGCTGGCTGGGCGAGCAGGGGTTCCCCACCGAGCGGAAGGCGAGCGCCAAGGGCTTCCG
>JBEVDF010000114.1:0-2907 GCA_040514145.1 Aeromicrobium sp. | reverse complement strand
CGCTCGATCTTGATCTTCACGTCGAGGCGGCCGGGCCGCAGGATCGCCGGGTCGATCATGTCCTCGCGGTTGGAGGCGCCGATGACCAGCACGTTCTCCAGTCCCTCGACGCCGTCGATCTCGCTGAGCAGCTGCGGCACGATCGTGTTCTCCACGTCGGAGGAGACGCCCGAGCCGCGGGTGCGGAACAGCGAGTCCATCTCATCGAAGAACACGATGACCGGGGTGCCCTCGCTGGCCTTCTCGCGCGCCCGCTGGAACACGAGGCGGATGTGCCGCTCGGTCTCGCCCACGTACTTGTTCAGCAGCTCGGGGCCCTTGATGTTGAGGAAGTAGGAACGCCCCTCCTCCCCCGTGCGCTCGCTGACCTTCTTGGCCAGGCTCGCCGCGACCGCCTTGGCGATCATCGTCTTGCCACAGCCGGGCGGGCCGTAGAGCAAGATGCCCTTCGGCGGCTTGAGCTCGTGCTCGACGAAGACCTCGGGGTACAGGTAGGGCAGCTCGACGGCGTCCTTGATGATCTCGACCTGGTTGCCCAGCCCGCCGATGCTCGTGTAGTCGATGTCCGGGACCTCCTCGAGGACCAGCTCCTCGACCTCGGACTTCGGGATGCGCTCGTAGACGTAGCCCGCGCGGCTGTCGAGCAGCAGCGAGTCGCCGGCGCGCAGGCGCTCGCCGAAGAGGGTGTCGGCCAGGCGCACGACCTTCTCCTCGTCGGCGTTGCCCAGCACGAGCGCGCGCTCGCCGTCGGCCATGAGCTCCTTGAGCATCACGACCTCGCCGATCTGCTCGAACTCCAGCGCGGCGACCACGTTCATGGCCTCGTTGAGGATGACCTCCTGGCCCTTGCGCAGGTTGGCCTTGTCGACCGCCGGGCTGACGTTGACCCGCAGCTTCCGGCCTCCGGTCATCACGTCGACGGAGTCGTCCTCGTTGAGCTTGAGGAACGTGCCGAACCCGGTGGGCGGCTGCGCGAGGCGGTCCACCTCCTCCTTGAGCGCCACGATCTGGTCGCGGGCTTCCCGCAGGGTGGACGTGAGGCGCTCGTTCTGAGCGGCCGTGCTGGCCAGGCGCGCCTCGACGTCCGCGAGGCGGGCCTCGGCGTACCTGTCGCTGTACTCGCTACCGGTCATGTGACACCTCCTGGAGGGGTTGATATGACCCTACCCGCCGAAGACGTCCTCACCAGTTCATCTCGGGACGAGTGTGTTGCGATCTGATTGCGTCAGTCGACGTCGGCCGGCCGCGGGCCCACGTAGTCGGGTCCGTAGGCGCCGGGAGCGGGGCGTCGCGTCTTGGGCATCGGCCGCTGCCCGGGGGCGAGACGGCGCGCCGTCACGAGGAAAGCGGTGTGCCCGTTCATCTTGTGGTTGGGGCGCACGGCGAGGCCCTCGAGGTGCCAGTCGCGCACCAGCGTCTCCCACGCGTGCGGCTCGGTGAAGCCCGCCGACTCGCGCAGCGACTCGACGAATCGCGACAGCTGCGTCGTGGTGGCGACGTAGCCGCAGACGATGCCGCCGGGCACGAGGCGCTCGAGCGCCAGCGGGATGCAGGTCCACGGGTCGACCATGTCGAGGATGATGCGGTCGACCTCGGGGCCGTCGGCCGCGTCGCGCAGGTCGCCGACCGTGAGGGTCCACGTGTCGGGGATGCCGTGGAGTGCCTGCTCCACGTTGGCGCGGGCCTTCTCGGCGAACTCCTCACGCAGCTCGTGCGACTCGAGGTGTCCCTCGGGACCGATGGCGCGCAGCAGGTAGGTCGTCAGGCTGCCCGATCCGGCGCCGGCCTCGATGACGCGCGCGCCGGGGAAGATGTCGGCCTGGACGAGGATCTGCGCCGCGTCCTTGGGGTAGATGATCGCGGCACCGCGCGGCATCGAGACGACGTACTCGAACAGCAGCGGGCGGAAGACCTGGTAGGGGAACTCCAACGACGTCTCCACCACGATGCCCTCGGGGCGGCCGATGATGTCGTCGTGGCGGATCTGCCCCTTCTTGGTGCTGAACTCCTTGCCGGCGACGAGCTGGACGTTGTGTTTGCGGCCCTTGGGATCGGAGAGACGGATCCATTCACCCTCGACGAAGGGGCCGGTGCGTTGGTGGTTCATCCGGCTTCACGATAGGCGCGGTCCACTGACGACGCGAAGAGGGTTCCCACCACGGCGCCCCGACCGTCGACCAGTGCATAGGCGTTGGAGGGATTCTCGGCCATCGCGACCAGGAGATCGCGGCCCTTGAGATCGACCGAGATCGGGACGGCACCTTGCGGCGGGGGCTCCGGACGCATGAGCTGCTCGGCCCTCAGCGCGCCGATCCGGGCCAGGGCCACACCCTGGCGCAGGGCGAAGGAGGCACCCTGCCAGAGGAACAGGGCCACGGCGAGCAGCAGCAGCGCGCGACCGATGGCGAAGGTGTCCTCGCCGAACATCATCGAGATCGCGATGGCGATCAGGGCCAGGGCGGCGATGCGGCCGATCCAGCCGGCGACGCGGACGCCCTTGGCCTCACTGCCCGTGACGGCCCAGATCAGGGCACGCAGGACGCGGCCGCCGTCGAGCGGCAGGCCCGGGAGCATGTTGAAGACGGCGATCAGCAGGTTGATGAACCCGACGGACCACAGCACCGAGTACGTGGCACCGGAGGTCACCTGCGCTCCCCACAGCGCGGCGATGCCGATGACGAGGGAGGCCACCGGGCCGACGATCGACGTGACGAGCTCCTGCCACGGGTGACGCGAGTCCCCCTCGATCCGGGTCTCACCACCCAAGAGGTGCAGCTCCACCGAGGACACCCGCATGCCGAACCACAGGGCCGCGGCGAGATGCGCGAGCTCGTGCAGGAATACCGACACGTAGAGGCTCAGGACGAAGACGACGGCGGTCAGGTAGGGATTGGGGCCCGCGCCGAG
>JBEVDF010000083.1:0-15152 GCA_040514145.1 Aeromicrobium sp. | reverse complement strand
CCCGGATGGAGCAGGCCGGCATCGCCGTCGACGACGACGCCCTGCTCGAGCTCGAGTCCGAGTTCGCCTCCCGCGCCCAGCAGGCGGCCGACGCCGCGTACGAGTCCATCGGCGGCAAGGAGATCAACCTCGGGTCGCCCAAGCAGCTGCAGGTCGTGCTCTTCGAGGACCTCGGCATGCCCAAGACCAAGCGCACCAAGACCGGTTACACCACCGACGCCGACTCGCTGCAGCAGCTGTACGCCAAGACCGGGCACCCGTTCCTCGAGCACCTGCTCGCGCACCGCGACGTCACGAAGCTGCGCCAGACCGTGGAGACCCTGCGCCGCTCCATCTCCGACGACGGACGGATCCACACGACCTACGCGCAGACCATCGCGGCCACCGGGCGGCTGAGCTCGAACGACCCGAACCTGCAGAACATCCCGATCCGCACCGCGTCGGGTCGCCGCATCCGCGAGGCGTTCGTCGTGGGGGAGGGGTACGACACCCTCCTGACCGCCGACTACAGCCAGATCGAGATGCGGATCATGGCCGACCTGTCCGAGGACGCCGACCTGATCGAGGCGTTCAACTCGGGCGAGGACTTCCACACCGTGATGGCCGCGAAGGTCTTCGAGCGTGAGCCCGACGACATCGGCACCGAGCTGCGTGCGCGGATCAAGGCGATGAACTACGGCCTGGCGTACGGCCTGTCGGCCTACGGCCTGAGCCAGCAGCTGTCGATCTCCACCGGCGAGGCCCAAGGCCTCATGGACGACTACTTCCAGCGGTTCGGCGGGGTGCGCGACTACCTGCGCAGCCTGGTCGACGAGGCCCGCCAGACCGGCTTCACCGAGACGATCATGGGCCGCCGCCGCTACCTGCCCGATCTGCAGAGCGACAACCGCCAGCGCCGCGAGATGGCCGAGCGGATGGCGCTCAACGCCCCGATCCAGGGCTCGGCGGCCGACATCATCAAGGTCGCGATGCTCAACGTGGAGCGGGCGATCGACGAGGCCGGCCTCCAGTCGCGCATGCTCCTGCAGGTGCACGACGAGCTCGTGCTCGAGACCACGGCGGCAGAGCTCGACGAGCTGACGGCCCTGGTGCGCCGCGAGATGGCCGCGGCGGCCAACCTGTCAGTGCCGCTCGACGTCTCCGTCGGTGTCGGTCGTACCTGGCACGAAGCCGGGCACTGAGTCGTCCGTCGGCGCCGGCACGGGGTCGTGGCCCCGGATCGGGCGCAGCAGGGGCCACGCCAGCAGAAGCGCGGCCACGACGGCGCCGACGCAGGCCATGGTGACGACGAGGCCCACGATGCCGATCGACCAGAACCACGCGACCGCGAACACCGTCGCCGACGCCACCCACAGCAGCACGGCCACGCCGGTCGAGCGGCGCGCCAGGGCGTCGAACACCAGCAGGTAGACGATCGCCAGGAACGTGCCCGACAGCGCGAACAGCCACAGGTCGTCGGCGACCTCGGTGTACTGGTCGCCTCCCACGAGGATCAACGCCAACTGCGGCAGCACGGCACTGCCGGCCACCACGCACAGACCGAGCACGGCCACGAGGCCGGCGGCCCGCAACCGGGTGCGGTGCGACGAGTCGCGCGCGAGGCTCGGGAAGAACACCACGCTCACGAACTGCGGCAGGAACAGCGTGGACTTCGTCAGGATGAGGCCCGAGGCGTACAGGCCACTGTCGTGGGCCTCGAAGCCGCCGCGGGCCAGCAGGGCGTCGACGTTGCTGAAGGCGAAGTAGGCCAGCAGGGTCGAGGCGGAGGCCACCGTCTCGAAGACCAGCGGGCGACGGCTGTGCACGTCGCCCGTGCCGGTGGCCTTGAGCAGGCCGGAGCCCAGGATCACGGGGAGCCACGCGCCGATCGCCAGGCCCATCATGGCGCTCGTGGCCGAGGGTTCGATCAGGACACCGGCGACGCCGCCGAGCAGCCGGCCGAGGCCGTTGCCGACGTAGAGGGCGGCCAGCTTGCCCCACCGTCCGGTGCCCTGCGCGACGCCGAGCTGGGCGCCGGCGAGCGTGAGCGGGACGAGCATCGCGCCACAACACACGACGGCCCAGACCGAGTCGAACGAGAACGCGGGGGTGAGGACGGGGCTCGACAGGGCGACCGCGAGGCCGACCGCGAGCGAGACGGCCAGGGCCACCCGGGACGCGGTGTGGACGATCTGCACCGTGTGGTCGGGGTGCACCGAGATCCGCCGGGCGATCGACGCCTGCAGGGCCAGTGCGACGACGTTCGCGATGAGGATGAGGCTGAGCAGGGCCGTGAGGGCGCCGAACTCGGCGGGGACGAGCAGCCGGGCCGCGGCGAGGTTGAAGCCGTAGGTGGCCACGTTCATCACCAGCATCGCGACGGCCACGGTCGAGCCGCTCGAGACGGTGGCCCGGGTGGATCGGTTCATGAGGCCTCCCCGTGGGCGGCGTCGGCGAAGCGCAGCACCTGCGGCATCATCCAGGCCCACACGTGCGGCGCCGAGTCGTTGGTGAAGTGCATCCCGTCGTCGTACAGCGGGTCGTTGCCGAGCAGCGGCTGGTACCCGTTCGGGCACAGGGCGGCGTACGAGTCGATCACCGGCACGTCGTTCTCGGCGGCCCACGCGGTGGCGACGGCGTTGACGCGCTCGACCCGCTCGATGTCGTTCAGCTGCTGCACCTCCTCCTTGTCGAAGGCGGGGATGTCGTGGCAGGCGAGGGTGGACAACGCCAGAGTGCCTGCGTCGTTGCCCTTGCGGTCGACCTCCTCGAGAGCCTCACGGATCAGGCGGTCGTGCTCGGGGGTGCCGAACTTGGCGAGCTCGTCGCCCCGGACGAGGTCGGACAGGAAGGTCTGGGGCACGAAGAACAGCAGCACGTCGGGCTTCTGTGCCGAGACGAGGTCGGGCCACAGCTCGCGCCACTCCAGGCAGCTGCGCGTGGGCTCGGTGGTCTTTCCGTCGACGCGCTTCTGGAGGGTGAACGGGTCGCACCCGAGGTGGGTGCTCTGGCTCATCGACAGCTGGCGGAACTCGTGCGTGGCCACGTTGCGGTACAGGCTGTACGGGATCGAGTTGCCCAGCAGCATCGTCGATCGCCGGGTGGCGGCGGTGTACGGCTCGGGAGTCAGCTGGAGCGGCTTCTGGCCGGGCTTCAGGGCGTACCCCGCCAGCTCACCCTGCGGGGGCTGGGAGTGGGCGACGACGACGGCGCTCACCACGACGAGCGGTGCGGCCAGCACGGCGATCGCGCGGGAGAACGCGCGCGCGGAGCCGAAGAACGGCCGGCGCCCGCGCACGGGAGCCTCGATGAACCGGTAGGTGAGCCAGGCCAGCAGCACCGCCAGGCCGACGCGGACGGCGTCGAGCGCGAGACCGTCCAGGCCCGTGATCCCCTCGTGGACGAACACGATGATCGGCCAGTGCCACAGGTAGAGGGGGTAGGAGATCAGGCCGATCCAGCGGGGGACCGGACTGCCCAGGACCTTGGTGAAGGTTCCGCTCGTGCCGCTGGCCGCCGCGAGGATCGCCACGAGCGCGGCGAGGCAGACCACGACGAGCCCGCCGCTGAAGACGAGGCCCGACTCCGAGTCCAGCGCCATCATCGCCGCGACGACCACCGCGAGGCCCGCCCACGCGGTGAGGTCGGTCAGCAGCGGTGAGCGTCGCTCACTGAAGGCGGCGCGGCCCAGCAGGAGCGCCGCGCACACGCCGATCAGCAGCTCGAAGGCCCGCGTCGCGGTGCTGTAGTAGAGGGTCGTGATCTCGGTGCCGTCGGCGTACCCGTTGGCCATCGCGGCTGCCGAGGCCAGGGCGAGGACGGCGAAGACCAGCGCCTGCCCACGCCGTTTGCGCACCAGGAGACCGACGAGGATCAGCAGCAGCGGGAAGACGATGTAGAACTGCTCCTCGATCGACAGCGACCACGTGTGCCGGACCGGGGAGGGGATGGAGAGCTGGTCGAAGTACTGCTCGTCGCCGAGCATGAAGCGCCAGTTCGAGACATAGAACAGCGACGAGACGATGTCCCAGGCCACGGCGGTGCGGCGGCCCGGGACCGTCCAGATCCACGCCGCGACGGACACGGCCAGCAGCACCGTCACCAGCGAGGGCAGGAGCCGGCGCATCCGGGCGCCCCAGAAGCGCAGGACGCTGATCCGGCCCCACCGGTCCTGTTCGAAGACCAGCAGGTTGGTGATCAGGAAGCCCGAGAGGACGAAGAACAGGTCGACGCCCAGCCAGCCGCCGGGCAGGGCGCGCTCGTCGAGGTGGAAGACGAGCACGCCCGCGATGGCGACGGCACGCAGGCCGTCGAGCGCGGGCCGGTACGGCAGGCGCGCGCGCGTCGAGGGGACAGGAGCCGACATGAGCGATGAGGTAGCGGGCGGGACCCGCGGGACTCAGCGGCCGTCTTCGAGGAGCCGGCGGCGGGCGCCGGCGTCGCCGAGGTCGTCACGGTCGGCGGACCGCTCGACGTAGCGCTCGTGGTCGGAGTCGGACTGGTAGCTGCCGCTGTACTCGGACCGATCGCCACGGGCGCGCTCCACGTGGTGGCTGAAGCCGAACAGGGCCGCGCCGACGCCGGCGATGCCCAGAGCAGCGACGATGGCCGCGATCGAACGGTAGAGGTACTGCGTGTTGATCGGCCCGCAGACGCCTTCTTGGAACTTGTCCGACGGCGGCTGCAGGGCGGATCCGCACTCGAAGATCGCGCCGGAGCTGGTCTGGATGTCGGTGATGGGCGTCAGCAGCAGGTAGATCCCGTACGCGAGGAACGGGATCGCCGCGAGGATCGCGACCTTCGTGCCGAGGTTCGGCACGGGGCGAGAACGCACATCAGGATCGTCGAGCATGTGACGCATACTACTATGACCAGCGCCGTGCGTACGCGCGGGTAACCAACAGTTAGGGCAGCGTCTGTGCGTCGTGGGATCGTCCTCGCCGGGGGTCTGGGGACCCGTCTGCGGGCCGCGGTCGGCGACCTGCCCAAGCCGCTCGTCGACGTCGCGGGCCAGCCCCTCGTCGGGCACCAGATCCGCCGTCTCGTCGAGGCGGGTGTGCCCGACGTCGTCGTCGCCGTGGGCTTCGGCGCCCAGCAGGTCGAGGACGCTCTGGGCACGGGCGACCGGTGGGGCGCCCGGCTGACCTACAGCCGCGAGGACCAGCCACTCGGCACCGGCGGCGCGCTCGCGCTCGCGGCACGCGCGCTCGACGCGGCCGACACGGTGGTCGTCGTCAACGGCGACCTGCTGTCGCGGCACGACCTCGCCGCCCAGGTCGCGGCGTTCGAGCGCTCGGGTGCGGCCGGCTCGATCCACGTCCGGGAGGTGCCCGACGCCCGCGCGTACGGCGTCGTCTCGCTCGACGACTCCGGCACGCGCATCACCGGCTTCCGCGAGAAGCCGCGCGAGGCGGGTCCCGGGCTCGTCAACGCCGGCACCTACGTGATGCGCGGCGACGTCCTGCTGGGCCTGCCCGACACCGTGCCGCTGTCGCTCGAGGTCGACGTCTTCCCCGAGCTGGTCGCGCGGGCCGACGTCCGCGCCCACCGTGACGATGCCGCGTTCCTCGACGTGGGCACGCCCGAGGCGCTCGAGCAGGCACGGCAGGCGTGGGCGTGACGGCGGCGCCCGTGCGCCGCCGGGTCGCCTCCCTGGACGGGATCCGCGGTGGGTTCATGGCCCTGTTCATGGCGTACCACTTCGGCCTGACCGCGCTGGCCGGCGCCTGGACCGGGATCAACGTGTTCTTCGTGCTGTCGGGCTTCCTCATCGCCCGCCTGCTGCTGACCGAGCGCGAGCGCTTCGGCCGGGTCGACCTGCTCGGCTTCTACCGCCGGCGGGCGCGTCGCCTGCTGCCGGCGCTGATCGTGCTGTTGCTCCTGGTCGCCACGTGGGCGCTGCTGCTGGCCGACGACGCGACCCGCCGCCAGGTGCGCGGCGACCTCGTGGCCACGCTGGGCTTCGTCATGAACTGGCGGCTCATCGCCCAGGCCGACCAGTACTTCGCCGAGTTCGGCTCCGCCTCGATGCTGCGCCACGCGTGGACGCTCTCGGTCGAGGAGCAGTTCTACGTGGTCGTGCCGCTGCTGCTGGCCGTGCTGGCGTGGCTCGGCTCGCGCCGCGTGGCCGTCGCGGTGCTCGCACTGCTCGCCGTCGTGTCGGCGTGGTGGACCGCGCAGGTCGGGCTCGAGGGCGCCGCCGCGCAGGCGCACGCCTACTACGGCACCGACACCCGCCTGCAGTCGCTGCTGGTCGGTGTCCTCCTGGCGTACCTCCTCTCCGGTGCGGCCGCGGCCACTCGCCGTACCCCGTCGCGTGCTGTGCTGGAGCCGGTCGCGTGGGTGACGCTCGGCGGACTGCTCGCGGCGCTCGTGCTGGTGGAGCCGATGTCGCCGCTGTTCTTCGAGGGCGGCGGGATGCTGGTCCAGTCGGCCGTGGTCGCGGTGCTCGTGTGGGCCTGCGTCACGCGCCCCGACCTGTCGGTGCACCGCGTGCTGGGCTGGCGGCCCCTGGCCTCCCTGGGGGAGCGCAGCTACGGGCTGTACCTCTACCACTGGCCGGTCAAGCTGTGGCTCGAGCGCGAGGTCCCGGCGATGGCGCCAGCCGTCGAGATCGCGGTCGGCTGCGTCATCACCACGGTCCTCGCCGCGCTCAGCTACCGGTACCTCGAGCGCCCCGTCCTCGACCACGGACTGCGCGGTCTGGTGCCGCGGCTGCGCCGACCCGGGTGGCTCGCGGTGGCCGGTCCGGCGGGCGTCGTGGTGATGGCCCTGCTGGTCGGACAGGTCCCGGCCACGGGGGAGACCGTCGCCCGCACCGACGTCCCCTCGCTGAGGGCCGACCAGCCGGCCTACGTGGCCGCGCAGGAGCCCACCCGCATCGCCATGTTCGGTGACTCCCTGCCCGACCGGCTGGCCGAGGTGTTCCCCCAGGAGCAGTACGAGGACCTCTCGGTGGTGTCGCTCGCGGTGCCGGGCTGCGACCTGCTCGAGTCGCGCATCGCCTACCGCGAGCTGCAGCAGGGCGAGCCCTGCCGTGCGGCCAAGCGCGACTTCGCGGCGAACCTGCGCGAGTCCGGCGCCGACACGGCGCTGCTCATGCTGCCCACGTTCGCGGCCATCCCGCACGAGGATCCCGACGGCAACCCCATCTGGCTCGACTCCCCGCGGTTCCGCCGCGAGGTCATCGAGGCGCTCGACCGGCTCCGCGACGCCGCAGTCGAGGCACGGGTCGGGCTGCAGGTGGCCACCCTGCCGTGTCGCGACCCGCGTCAGATGGCTACGATCCCGGGGATCTCGGCCTACGACGTCGACCATCCGGAGGTCATCGACGCGACGGCCGAGCCGACCACCGTGAACGGGTGGGTCCGGACCTGGGCGAAGTCCCGCGCCGTTCCCCTCGTCGACGTCTACGCGGCACTGGGCTGCGGGGACGGGCCCGTGAGAGAGGTCAACGGCATCACCTTGTTCAGCGACGGACTGCATTTCGACGACGAGGCCGCGGCGATGGTCTGGACATGGCTCGCGCCGCTCGTCCGCGACCAGGCACCGGAGGAGGTGCGATGAGCAACGCCTTCTCGCTCAGGACCAGCCAGGGCACCCGCAGCGCCACGCTCGACGGCGTGCGCGGGCTGGCCGTGGTCGTGCTGCTGCTCTACCACTTCGGCATCAGCGCCCTGCAGGGCGCGTGGGTCGGCATCAGCCTGTTCTTCGTCTTCTCCGGCTACGTGATCGTGACGATCATGCTCAAGGAGCACGCCCGGGCCGGTCGGATCGACGTCGTGCAGTTCTTCCGGCGACGCGCCCGGCGCCTGCTGCCCGCCCTGACGATCATGCTGCTGGTCATCGCCACGTGGGCGGCGCTCGCCGCCGACCACGCCACGCGCCGGTCGATGCGCGGAGACATCCTCGCCACGGTCGGCTTCGTCATGAACTGGCGGCTCGTCCAGCAGGCCGACCAGTACTTCGTGGAGTGGGCGAATCCGTCGTTCCTGCGGCACGTGTGGACCCTGGCGGTGGAGGAGCAGTTCTACCTCGTCGCGCCCTTCCTCGTGCTCGCGCTGATCCGGTTCGTCCACCGTCGCGTCGCCCGGGTGGTGATCGTCGCCGCGATGGCCACCGCCTCGGCCGTGTGGACGGCGATCATCGGCGTCGGCTCCACCGAGGCCCAGGCGCATGCCTACTACGGCACCGACACGCGCGTGCAGGCGCTGCTGGCCGGCATGGCGGTGGCGTTCGCGGTCGGTCCCGATCGCGACGGCCGGCGGCCCGCCGACATGCGCCCACGCGTCGCGGCCTTCTGGGCGTGGGCGGCCACGCTGACCTCGATCGTGTGCTTCTTCATCGTGCCGCCGCTCTCGCCGTTCATGTTCGAGTCCGGCGGGATGCTGATGCTGGCCGCGCTGACGGCGGTCGGCCTGGCCGGCGCCGTCCAGGTCGGCCCCGGCCTGTTCCGGCGCGTCTTCACGATCGCTCCGCTGGTCTACCTCGGCATCCTCACGTACGGCCTGTACCTGTGGCACTGGCCGGTCAAGCTCTGGCTCGACCGCTACGCGCCCGAGCTGCCGCTCGAGGGCACGCTGTTCCTCGGCTCGCTGCTCACGCTGGCGCTGGCCGCCGTGAGCTTCCACCTCGTCGAGATCCCGGTCATGATCGGCGGCCTGGCCCGGCTCGCCGGAGGGATCGACCGCGGACGTGTGCTCGCGGTCGCCGGCACCGTGGCCGTGCTGTTCGCCGCCGTCCGGGTGGGCGACGTGCCCACGGTCGAGGAGGACATCGCCGCCGGGCGCGTGCCGGCGCTCGTCGACGGCACCCCGGCCTACGAGCCCGCCGGGGAGAAGGTGCGGGCCGCGCTCTACGGCGACTCGGTGGCGCACTACCTGGCGCAGGGATTCCCCGACCGCACGTTCGCCGACCTCGAGGTCACCGACCTCGCCACCGAGGGCTGCAGCCTGCTCCCGCTGCCGATCCATTGGACCCCGCGCAACACCGAGGAGATCTCCGACGAGTGCCGTGAGGGTCGCGAGAACCTCGCCGACGACCTGCGCGAGGCCGATGCCGACGTGCTCGTGCTGATGGTCGGCTCGGTGCTGGGCGTCCCGCACCAGCTCGAGGACGGCAGCCTGCTGGAGGTCGACGACGCGCGGTACCGCGAGCTCGTGGAGGAGCAGCTCGACCGCCTGCTCGCCGCGGCGCGCACCGCCGACGTCGAGCAGGTGCAGATCGCCACGCTCCCGTGCCGTGCCGACTCCATCGGGGACTACCAGATCGACCCGCAGGACCAGGAGTGGTTCGACGAGCGGCCGGAGATCGCCGAGACGGTGATCGATCCCCGCCGCGTCAACACGTGGCTCACCCAGTGGGCCGAGCGCAACGCGCTGCCCGTCCTGGACCTCTACGACGCCTTGGAGTGCCAGCGCGGATTCGCCCGTGAGCGCCACGGGATCGAGATGTTCCGCGACCAGTTGCACTTCTCGGAGGAGGCCACCCCGATGGTCTGGACCTGGTTGGCCCCCTCGATCCGTGAACGTTGGCAGACACGAGCGTGAGCCCGCTTCTTTCCCTATAGGCTGATCGCCGCACGAAAGGCACCCATGGACACCTCCGCATTCTTCGACCGAGCCCCCACACGCTTCCCCGGCGATCCGCAGGACACCGATCCGATCGATCCGTACTGGGACCAGGTCAAGGGCGACGTCGCGGGCTTCACCTCCTCCAACGAGCTGGCGATGCTCAACCTGGCCGCCGCGATCATGCCGCAGGACGAGGCCTACCTCGAGGTCGGCACCTTCAAGGGCCGCTCGATGTGCGGCACGGTCCGCGACAACGCCGACAAGGTCTTCTACGCGATGGAGAACTTCCTGGAGTTCGGCATGGCCGGCCAGGAGGCCCGCAACGAGCTGATGGCCAACCTCGCGAAGTACGGCGAGGGCGCGGACGTGCGCCTGATCGAGGGCGACTGCTTCAAGCTGATGGCCGACCCGAACGTCCTCGACCGCCCGGTCGGCGTCTACTTCTACGACGGCGAGCACACGCTGCTGGCGCACTACCTCGCGCTGGCCGTGGTCGAGCCGCTGCTGGCCGACGAGGCGCTCGTGCTCATCGACGATGCCACCTGGCCCGTCGTGCAGCGCGCCCATCGCCTCTTCCTCGACCGCCACCCGGGCTGGACGATCGACGCCACGTGGGACGCGAAGTCCGACGACGACCCGCGCTGGGCCAACGGCCTGCACGCGCTGACCTTCCGTCGCACGGCGCCGTCGGTGCTCAAGGGTCGCGACGAGTGGTTGCGCCGCTACCAGGTGCACGTCCAGAACCGGCTCAACCGGATCGCCTGGAAGGCCGCGACGAAGTTCCCCGGCGTCATGAAGTTCGGCGCCCGCATCATCATGGGTCGCTCGCGCGCGATCGAGCAGAAGCAGCACTGAGGTCGTCAGGGGCGGCGGTCGGGCGAACTCGCCCCGGCCGCCGCCTCAGGCGTTCTGCAGGCGCCGTGAGCGGACGAGCGCCACGCCCACGATCGCGGTCGCGCCGAGAGCGCTCACCCCGACGATCTCGTACGGGGAGTCGTGGAACCACAGCACCACCAGCGCGCACTGCGCGGCCACGACGACCCAGGTGAAGCGGCCGAGCCACGGGCTGTCCAGCCCCATCTCGGCGAACAGCGACACCTGCACCAGCGCCCACAGCACACCCAGCGCGACGCACGCCACGGCGAGCGAGCCGAACTCGGCGTACTCCGCGCCGCCGGCCAGCCGGACCCAGAACTCCGGCGTCGCGGCGATGACGGCGACGCCGACGAGGCCGAGCACGACGATCAGTCCCAGCGAGCGGCGGAACGAGCGCGCGGCGCGCGGGCCCTGCATGCGCGGGACCAGCAGGAGCGCCACGAACTGCGTGCCCCACCCCATCGCGCGACCGAACGTGGCCGCGAGGGCGTAGCCGCCGGAGTCGTGGTCGCCCAGGTAGGCCCGGGCGAGGGTCACGTCGACGTTCGTCAGGGCGATGAAGGCGCCCAGCGACATCGTGGCGCGGATCAGCTCGGCGCCAAGCCGGCGATCGTCCGCGAGGGTGAGGGCGTCGCGGCAGAGCCAGGCGCCGAGCACGGCGACGGCGATCGCGACGAGGAGCAGCAGCGCGAACACCTGGGCCACGCTGAGGCCGAGCGCCGCGCCACCGGCACCGGCGGCCAGCCGTCCGGCGGCCGTGGCGACATAGATCGCCGACAGCGCAGCCAGCCGGTCGCGGCCCAGCAGGATCCCCTGGAAGGCCCCGGTGAGCGTCATCGGCACGAGCGTCAGGCCCAGCCAGACAGCCGACCACGCCGTGTCCAGGCGGAAGGCGTGGGACAGCAGGGGAGCGGCGACGATCGTCGCCGCGGCCAGGGCGGCTCCCACGCCGACGGCCGTGCGCAGCCCGTGCGAGTGCGGAGCCGCGCCTGCGACGTGGCGCGCGACGATGACCTGCAGGGCTCCCGCCGGGACCGCCAGGACGATGCCGTAGGCCGAGAGCGCGGAGAACCCACCGAAGTCCGCCGGCCCGAGGGCACGCGACAGGATCAGCACGAAGACGTAGCTCAGGAGGTTGGCCACGGCCATCGTGACGCCGAGGGCCGCTCCGGAGCCCGAACGCGTGCGTGATGGGGGTGACGGGCGGGGCATGGCGACCTCAGGCTACCGGCTTCGTGACTCTCCGGTAACGGGATCGTCACGCGGGCTATATTGGACGACGCTGTGCCCGCGGCCACACCGGCCGAACCCCGAGGGAGTCTCTGTGCGTCTGTTCACCCACTACCGCTTCGTGGTGGGCGCGGCGATCCTCGCGCTGGCTCTCGTGATCGGCCTCAACGGCTGGGGCACGTTCTACACCGACATCAAGCCCGAGGTCTACGTCCGCCCGTGGGAGATGCTCGGCCACTACATGTCGTCGTGGACGTCCTCGCCGTACCTCGGCTCGCCGAACTTCAACGTCGGGCTCGCGCCGGTGCTGCTCGTCCTGTCGGCGCTGCGGGGGATCGGGCTGTCGCCGGAGCTGGCCTTCAAGGTCTTCCACTTCGTGCTGTGGATGGTCGCCGCGTGGGGCGCCGCGCGCCTGACGCGCACGATCGCGCCGCAGGTGGGCCGCTGGGGCGGCCTGCTGGCCGCGGTGCTGTTCCTCGCGAACCCCTACACGATCAGCGCCGGCGCCACGTTGGCGATCGCGCTGCCGATGGCACTGCTGCCGTGGCAGCTGCTGTGCCTGGTCCACGGCCTGCGCCGCCCCGCCAGCTGGGCCTGGCCGGCCCTGTTCGGCCTGACCTTCTTCGCGATGAGCGGCATGAATGTCGCGGTCGTGCCGTTGCTGCAGCTGTTGGCCGTCATCCCGGTCATCCTGGCGATCCGGGCGAGCGAGGGGCTGCGGTGGCTCGACGCGCTGCTCGTGCTGGCGAAGTCCGCCCTCTTCGTCGTCCTGCTCTCGCTGTACTGGCTGGTGCCGGCCTTCGCCGCGCTCGCGACCGGCGCGCAGATCGTCGAGGGGTCCGAGACCCTCACCGGCATCGCCAAGGTGTCGTCGCTGACCGAGGTGCTGCGCGGGCTCGGTCTGTGGCCGCTCTACGGCTCCAGCTCCACCGGGCCGTGGGTCCCGGAGCACGCCGTCTACGTCGTCAGCCCGTTGATCATGCTGCTGACCGCGCTGTGGCCGGCGCTGGGACTCACCGCCCTGGCGTGGGCGCGCACCCGGGCGCGCGTGTTCATCTCGGTGGCCGTCTTCGGCGCCGCGATCATCATGGTCGGCGTCTTCCCGACCGAGGACGGACCGGCGTCGCCGTTCGGTCGCCTCCTGGGCGAGATCGTGCAGGTCCCGGCGCTGTCGGCGTTCCGCACGACCAACAAGATCGGCGCGGTGCTGGTGGTCGCGATGACCATCGGCATCGTCGTGACCGTGAGGCACCTGGGACCGCGCGTGTGGCGCTGGCACCCGGCGCGCACCGTGGTCGTGGTGGTGGCGGCCAGCCTCTTCGCGGCGTGGTCCCTGCCGGCGCTGGCCGGGCGCCTCTACATCTCACCGATCGACATCCCCGACTACTGGACCGAGGCGGCTGCCTCGGTCGACGAGAGCAGCCAACCGGGCTCGGTCCTCGTGCTGCCCGGTCAGGTCAGGCCCTTCTACCGGTGGACCGAGGAGCGCCCCGACGATGTCGTCAACGCGCTGTTCGACCGTCGTGCGGTGATCCCCGAGACCACTCCGAACGCGTCCCCGCCCGGCGTCAACTTCCTGGCGGCGCTCGACGGATCGGTGCAGTCCGGCACGTCCACGGGAGCCGCCCTGTCCACGATGGCGCGCTACCTCGGTGCCGGTCAGGTGCTGCTGCGCAACGACGTCGTGTGGGAGAACACCGGCGGCGCTCGCCCGGCGGAGATGAACCAACTGGTCGCGAACGACCCGGGCCTGTTCGGACGTCAGAACTTCGGCGTGCCCGGTCAGTACACGCTGTCGCCCGCGATGGAGGACCCGTTCTTCCACGGCGAGAACCTGCTGCCGCCCGTCCAGGTCTACGACGTCGGCGGCGCCCGTGAGTCCCTGCGCGCCGTGCCGCTCGACGGACAGGTCATCGTCGCCGGCGACGGCTTCGCGTTCCCCGCCCTGGCCGAGGCGAACCTGCTCGACTCGTCCCCGTTGGTGCGGTACGCCCAGGACCTCTCCACCGACGAGTTCACCAGCGCCCTCGACACCGCCGGTCGCATGGTCCTGACCGACACGAACGCGCGGCGCAGCGTCATCGCCAACCGGCTCACCGTGGGCCAGGGCCCGTTGCTCACCGAGGACCAGGACCCGGGCGCCACCCGCACCCTCGGCACCGACACCGACGACCAGACCGTCCGCGTCGACTCGGTCGTGAAGGTCACCACCTCGCGCTCGGGCGGCACCTTCTTCGACCTGCCCTACGGCACCGGCGACTTCGCGGTCGACGGCGACCTCACCACGGGCTGGCGCTTCGGCGACTTCGGCACCGCCGCCGGACAGCGCCTCGTGGCCACGCTCGACGAGCCGGTCGAGATCGACGAGGTGCCGATCGCGCAGCTGCCGATCGGCGACGTCCAGATCGACCAGGTCACCGTGTCGGCCGGCGGGCGCAGCGACACGATCACCCTGCCCGAGACCGGGCTGGCCACGGCCCGCCTCGGCGGCGTCGAGGCCGACGAGGTCACGGTCACCGTCGACTCCACCCGGGGCGAGGGCTTCAACTTCGTCGGCATCGCCGAGATCGGCCTCGGGCGACTGGCCCACGTGGCCGGGCGCACCCCGCTGACCCTGTCGAACACCTACGACGAGCTCGACGCCTCCGACCGGCTGCGCTTCTCGCGGACCCCGTTGGACGTGCTGCTGACGCGCGTCCAGAACACCGAGTCCACCAGCGACGACTCCGAGCGCGCCCTCAACCGGGTCGTGACCCTGCCCGACCGTCGCGCGTTCGAGACCAGAGCGCAGGTGCGCGTCAGCGGGCCGGTCGAGGTCATGTACGACCGGGTCGAAGGACGTGGCAAGGACGTCGAGGCGGAGTCGAGCGGCTTCTACTTCGACAACCCGGCCAACCGCGCGTCGCGCGCCGCCGACGGCGACGCCGACACGGGCTGGGTGCCCGGCGGCACCACCCGCGGTGCGTGGTGGGAGATCCGCGGCGACGAGCGCCGGATCGACCAGGTCCGGATCGTCCAGGAGGCCGCCCGGATCAGTGACGAGCAGTCCCGCCACCGCGCCACGCGCGTGACGGTCAGCGTCGACGGGGTGGACGTGGCGGAGTCCGAGCTCGGCCTCGGCGAGACCACGATCGACCTCGACCGGCCGGTCCGCGGGTCGGCGGTGCGCGTGACCATCGACGGGATCCTGGGCGACCCGAACGGCGTGCCGGCGACGTTCACCACGATCGACACGGGCCTCGAGCTGCCCGAGCCCGACGGCAGCGACCACTGCCTCCCCGTCGCCGTCCTCGACGGCGAGGGCCTGCTCATGCGGCCGGAGACCAGCCTGCTGGCGCGCAACAACCAGCAGGGCACCCGGTGGGTCGGCTGCGAGCGCACCCGGCTCGAGGCCGGAGAGCACACGATCGACGGCAACCCGGCGTTCGTCCTGGACTCGCTGGAGCTGCGCGACACGCGCGAGTCGCTGGAGCGGTTCGGGTCCCCGATCATCTC
>JBEVDF010000064.1:0-5510 GCA_040514145.1 Aeromicrobium sp. | reverse complement strand
GCGGATCGATGACCGGCCTGCCCATCATCGAGACCAAGGCCAACGACGTTTCGGCGTACATCCCGACCAACGTCATCTCCATCACCGACGGCCAGATCTTCCTGCAGTCCGACCTGTTCAACGCCAACCAGCGTCCCGCGGTCGATGTCGGCATCTCGGTCTCGCGTGTCGGTGGCTCGGCGATGACCAAGGCGATGAAGGCCGTCACCGGCTCGCTCAAGGTCGAACTGGCCCAGTACCGCGCCATGGAGGCGTTCGCGATGTTCGCGTCCGACCTCGATGCCGCGTCGAAGGCTCAGCTCGCCCGCGGCCAGCGCCTGATGGAGCTGTTCAAGCAGGCCCAGTACAACCCGTTCCCGATGGAGCAGCAGGTCGTCTCGATCTGGGCCGCCACCACGGGCAAGCTCGACGCCGTGCCGGTCTCGGACGTGAGCCGCTTCGAGGCGGAGTTCCTGGACTACGTGAAGCGCTCGCACTCCGGTGTTCTCGACGCGATCCGTGAGAGCGGCAAGTTCGAGGACTCCAGCGCCCAGTCGCTCGATCAGGCCTACGACTCGTTCCTCGACCAGTTCGAGACCGGCGACGGTGCCTCGATCAAGGCCGGGCACGAAGAGTTCGACGCCCTCGCCGACGAGGAAGTCGAGCAGGAGCAGATCGTCCGACAGAAGCGAGGCTGACGATGGCTGTCTCACTCCGCGAGTACCGCGCGAAGATCAGGTCGACCCAGTCGACCAAGAAGATCACGCGCGCGATGGAGTTGATCGCCGCGTCGCGGATCATCAAGGCCCAGCAGCACGCGGCCGCGGCCGCACCGTACGCGCGTGAACTCACGCGTGCGGTGTCGGCCCTGGCCACGTACTCCAACGTCGACCACGTGCTGACGACCGAGAACCCCGACGCCAAGCGCGCCGCGATCCTCGTCATCGCCAGCGACCGTGGTCTGGCGGGCGCGTACGCGTCCAGCGTGCTGAAGGAGACCGAGCAGCTCGCCGAGCGTCTGCGTGCGGAGGGCAAGGAGGTCACGTACTTCCTGGCCGGCCGCAAGGCGGAGTCGTACTTCAACTTCCGCCAGCGGTCCTTCGAGGCCTCGTGGACCGGGTTCTCCGACAAGCCGACCTACGACGACGCCCGCACGATGGGCGATGCGCTGATCGCGCGCGGTGCCCAGTACGAGTCCGACGAGGACGAGGCGAGCGACGCGCCCGAGATCGACGAGCTCTTCGTGGTCTACACGCGGTTCAAGTCGATGCTGGTGCAGGAGCCGACGGCGATCCGTCTGTTCCCGCTCGAGATCGTCGAGGGTGAGGAGTCGCCGGAGGAGTCCGAGGTGCTGCCGCTCTATGAGTTCGAGCCCAGCGCTGAGGAGGTGCTCGAGGCGGTCCTGCCGAAGTACCTCTACAGCCGCATCTACTCCTGCCTGCTGCAGGCGGCCGCTTCCGAGCTCGCCGCTCGCCAGAAGGCCATGAAGTCCGCGACCGACAACGCGCAGGACCTGATCGAGAAGTACACCCGACTGGCGAACCAGGCTCGCCAGGCCGGCATCACCCAAGAAATCAGCGAGATCGTGGGTGGCGCGAACGCGCTCGCCGAGGCCTCCCAGTCCGATTGAGGAAGACACCATGACTGCAACCGTCGAAGAGACCACCACCGGCTCGGCCGCTGTGACCGGCCGCGTCGCCCGCGTCATCGGCCCGGTGCTCGACATCGAGTTCCCGGCCGACCAGATGCCCGAGATCTACAACGCCCTGCTGGTCGACACCGAGGTCGCCGGCACCAAGGAGACGCTGACCCTCGAGGTCGCGCAGCACATCGGTGACGGCATGGTCCGCGCGATCAGCCTGCGTCCCACCGACGGCGTCGTCCGTGGCACCCCCGTCACCAACACCGGCGAGCCCATCTCGGTGCCCGTCGGCGATCAGACGCTCGGCAAGGTCTTCAACACCACCGGTCAGGTCATGAACCTGGCCGAGGGCGAGACCTGGGACGTCCAGGAGCGTTGGGGCATCCACCGCAAGGCGCCGGCGTTCGACCAGCTCGAGCCCAAGACCGAGATGTTCCAGACCGGCATCAAGGTCATCGACCTGCTGACGCCGTACGTCCTCGGCGGCAAGATCGGCCTGTTCGGTGGTGCCGGCGTCGGCAAGACCGTGCTCATCCAGGAGATGATCGCCCGCGTCGCCAAGGACCACGACGGCGTGTCGGTCTTCGCCGGTGTCGGCGAGCGCACCCGTGAGGGCAACGACCTCATCGTCGAGATGGAGGAGTCGGGCGTCCTCGACAAGGTGGCGCTGGTCTTCGGCCAGATGGACGAGCCGCCGGGAGCGCGTCTGCGCGTGGCGCTGTCGGCCCTGACGATGGCCGAGTACTTCCGCGACGTCCAGAAGCAGGACGTGCTGCTGTTCATCGACAACATCTTCCGGTTCACCCAGGCCGGCTCCGAGGTCTCGACCCTGCTGGGTCGCGTCCCCTCGGCCGTGGGCTACCAGCCCACGCTGGCCGACGAGATGGGCGTGCTGCAGGAGCGGATCACCTCGACGCGTGGTCACTCGATCACCTCGATGCAGGCGATCTACGTGCCCGCCGACGACTACACCGACCCGGCCCCGGCCACGACGTTCGCCCACCTGGACGCCACGACCGAGCTGAGCCGCGAGATCGCGTCGCTGGGCATCTACCCGGCCGTGGACCCGCTGACGTCGACGTCGCGCATCCTGGACCCCCGCTACATCGCCGCGGATCACTACGCGACGGCGAACCGGGTCAAGGGCATCCTGCAGCGCAACCAGGAGCTCCAGGACATCATCGCGATCCTCGGTGTCGACGAGCTCAGCGAGGAGGACAAGACGATCGTCTCGCGCGCCCGTCGTATCCAGCGCTTCCTCTCGCAGAACACCTACGTGGCCAAGCAGTTCACCGGCATCGAGGGCTCGACCGTCCCGCTCGACGAGACGATCGACGCCTTCACGAAGATCTGTGACGGCGACTACGACCACGTGGCGGAGCAGGCGTTCTTCATGTGCGGCGGTCTGGACGACGTCGACAAGAAGTGGGCCGACATCCAGAAGAACCTCTGAGGTCCGCTGACATGACACTGCAGATCGAGCTCGTCGCCGCCGACCGCGTCGTGTGGTCGGGCGAGGCCCGTGAGGTCATCGCCCGGACCGCCGAGGGCGACATCGGCGTGCTCACCGGCCACGCGCCGCTGCTGTCGCTGTTGGTGCCCGGCGTCGTCGAGATCTTCCCGGTCGAGGGCGACACCGTGCGTGCCGCCGTCAGCGAGGGATTCATCTCGGTGGCCGCCGACCGCGTGTCGATCCTGTCCGAGGACACGTTCCTCGCCGACGAGGTCGACGAGTCGGCCACCACGGCAGAACTGGAGAAGGCCCGGTCGTCCGAGGACGACCTGGCCATCCGCCGTGCCGAGGCGAAGCTGCGCCTCATCGGCAAGGCGTCCTGATGGTGATCGCGAGGCAGTGATCGATGCCGCTGTGGTTGTGGCTGGTCGACTCCCTCGCGATCATCGTCGTGCTGGGCCTGTTGTTCCTCTGCGGGCTCGTCGCGCGACGGCGGTGGATCGCCCGCAAGGGCGTGACCTTCGAACTCAGCGTGAACCGTGGCGCCGAGCACTCAGCCTCCGGGTGGGTCCTCGGCGTCGCGGTGTATCGCGACGACGCCATCGACTGGTATCGCACGTTCTCCTTCTCCGCGCGACCGCGTCATCGGTTCGTCCGTGGGGGAGTGCTCATCGAGGGTCGGCGCCAGCCCGAGGGTGCCGAGGCCTTCGCGCTGCATGACGGACACATCGTCGTGCGTACCGAGAACGCCGACGGGATCGAGCAGTTGGCGCTGAGCCCGAACTCGCTCACCGGCCTGCTCTCGTGGCTCGAGTCCTCGCCGCCGGGACGCGGTGTGAACAACGTCCTGTGACGGAGTGTTGCTGCGGACCTGGCCATATCGGTTGCCGCGCCCCCGTTCTCCGGCCACACTGATCACATGAAAAAGCTCATCGCCGCAGTCCTCCTTGCCCTCGCTGTCGCCGCCGGCACGGTCGCCTCGCCCGCTCAGGCGGACGACACCAGCGCCAAGATCCGGGTTCAGGCGATCGACTGGATGTGAGCCGCTGAGGCCACACCCTAAGGTGAACCCATGGTTCACCTCACGAAGATCTACACCCGCACAGGTGACGACGGCACCACCAACCTCGTCGACTTCAGTCGCACGTCGAAGAACGACGTGCGACTGGTCGTCTATGCCGATGTCGACGAGGCGAACAGCCAGATCGGCGTCGCGCTGGCGACGGGTGAGCTCGATGCCGACGTCACGGCCGTGCTGACCCACGTCCAGAACGACCTGTTCGACCTGGGCTCCGACGTCGGCAACCCGATCGTGGCCGAGCCCAAGTACGTCCCGCTGCGGGTCGAGCCGGCCTACGTCGATCGCCTCGAGCAGTGGTGCGACCGCTTCAACGAGGCCACCCCGAAGCTCGACTCGTTCATCCTCCCCGGTGGCACGCTCGCCGCCGCCCACCTGCACGTCGCCCGCACCGTGACGCGCCGTGCCGAGCGCACCGCCTGGCGGGCGATCGAGGAGCACGGCGACACGGTCAACCCCCTCGTGGCCCGGTACCTCAACCGCCTGAGCGACCTGCTGTTCATCCTCGGCCGCTACGCCAACCGCGAGCGCGGCGACGTGCTCTGGGTGCCCGGCGGCGACCGCTCCGGCGCCTGATCAGACCCCGTTGGTCCAGGTGAGGTGGCCCACGCCCGGGCCCTCCTACTGGGCGGTACCCTGTGCCTATGTCAGTGCAGCCTGATCGCCCGTGGGTGATGCGAACCTACGCCGGCCACAGCTCCGCAGCCGAGTCCAACGCGCTCTACCGTCGCAACCTGTCGAAGGGCCAGACCGGTCTCTCGGTCGCCTTCGACCTGCCGACGCAGACCGGATACGACCCCGACCACGTCCTGTCGCGCGGCGAGGTGGGCAAGGTCGGCGTGCCGATCCCGCACCTGGGTGCGATGCGCCGTCTCTTCGAGGACATCCCGCTGTCGGAGATGAACACCTCGATGACCATCAACGCCACGGCCATGTGGCTGCTGGCGATGTACCAGGTCGCCGCTGAGGAGCAGGGCGTCGATCCGTCGGCGCTGGCCGGCACGACGCAGAACGACATCATCAAGGAGTACCTGTCACGCGGCACGTACGTGTTCGGTCCTGCGCCGTCCCTGCGCCTCACGACCGACATGATCGCCTACACGGTGAGCACGATCCCCAAGTGGAACCCGCTCAACATCTGCAGCTATCACCTGCAGGAGGCCGGTGCGACGCCGACGCAGGAGCTCGCGTACGCGCTGACCACCGCGATCGCGGTGCTCGACGCGGTGCGCGACTCCGGGCAGGTCCCGCCGGAGGAGTTCGAGGCAGTCGTCGGCCGCATCTCGTTCTTCGTCAACGCCGGCGTGCGCTTCATCGAGGAGATGTGCAAGATGCGCGCCTTCGGCCAGCTGTGGGAG
>JBEVDF010000347.1:0-10674 GCA_040514145.1 Aeromicrobium sp. | reverse complement strand
CCGGACACCGACACCGCGGCGACCACCTTGCCGCTGGGGGAGCGGACCGGGGCCGAGACCGAGCCCACGCCGGGCTCGCGCTCGCCCACGCTCTGGGCCCAGCCGCGCTTGCGCACCGCCGACAGCTCGGCGGCGGAGAACGTGGCCTTCATCAGGCCCTTGTTCATGCGCTCGGGGTCCTCCCACGCGAGCAGCACCTGGGCCGCGGAGCCGCCCGACATCGTCAGCTGGCTGCCCACCGGGATCGAGTCGCGCAGACCGGTGGGGCGATCGGCGGCCGAGACGCACACGCGGTGGTCGCCCTGGCGGCGGAACAGCTGGGCCGACTCGCCCGTGATGTCGCGCAGGCGGGCCAGCACGGGGCCCGCGGCGGCGAGCAGGCGGTCCTCGCCCGCGGCGGCAGCCAGCTCGGACAGGCGCGGGCCTAGAATGAACCGACCCTGCATGTCGCGCGCGACGAGGCGGTGGTGCTCCAGGGCGACTGCGAGGCGGTGTGCCGTGGGCCGCGCCAGGCCGGTGGCGGTCACGAGGCCGGCCAGCGTCGCGGGCCCTGGTTCCAGGGCCGCGAGCACGAGGGCGGCTTTGTCGAGAACGCCGACTCCGCTAGAGTTGTCCATGTCTTGATACTGCCGTATCGCATTGTGAGACGCAACCCCCGAAGTTGGAGAGAATCATGGGCAAGACGCTCGCCGAGAAGATCTGGGACGACCACGTCGTCCGTTCCGCGCCGGGAGAACCGGACCTGCTGTTCATCGATCTGCACCTCCTCCACGAGGTCACCAGTCCGCAGGCGTTCGACGGACTGCGCCTCTCCGGCCGCCAGGTGCGTCGCCCCGACCTCACCCTCGCCACCGAGGACCACAACATCCCGACGACCGACCTCGACAAGCCGATCGCCGATCCGGTGTCGCGCCTGCAGGTCGAGACGCTGCGGCGCAACGCCGCCGAGTTCGGCGTCCGCCTGCACCCCATGGGTGACATCGAGCAGGGCATCGTCCACGTCGTCGGACCGCAGCTGGGCCTGACCCAGCCGGGCATGACGATCGTGTGCGGCGACTCGCACACCTCCACGCACGGCGCCTTCGGCTCGATCGCCTTCGGCATCGGCACCAGCGAGGTCGAGCACGTGCTCGCCACCCAGTCGCTGTCGCAGGCCAAGCCCAAGATGATGGCCGTCGACGTCGTCGGCGAGCTCCCCCCGGGCTCCACCGCCAAGGACCTGATCCTCGCGCTCATCACGCAGGAGTCCACCGGCGGCGGCCAGGGCTACATCGTGGAGTACCGCGGCGAGGCGATCCGCGCGCTCTCGATGGAAGAGCGCATGACGATCTGCAACATGAGCATCGAGTGGGGCGCCAAGGCCGGCCTCATCGCTCCGGACCAGACCACCTTCGACTACATCGAGGGCCGTCCCCACGCCCCGCAGGGCGCCGACTGGGACGCGGCCGTCGAGTACTGGAAGGGCCTGGTCACCGACGAGGACGCCCACTTCGACAAGGTCGTCACGATCGACGCCTCGCGGGTCACCCCGTGGGTCACGTGGGGCACCAACCCCGGCCAGGGCGTGGCGCTGTCCGGCCTGGTCCCGACGCCGTCCGACTTCGAGGATGCCGACGAGCGCGAGGCCGCCGAGAACGCGCTGCGCTACATGGGCCTCGAGGCCGGCACGCCGATGCGCGACATCACGGTCGACACCGTCTTCGTCGGCTCGTGCACGAACGGCCGCATCAGCGACCTGCGCCGTGCCGCCGAGCTGATCAAGGGCAAGAAGGTCGCCGACGGCACCCGCATGCTCGTCGTCCCCGGCTCGGTGCGCGTGCGCCTGCAGGCCGAGGAGGAGGGCCTCGACGTGGTCTTCAAGGAGGCCGGCGCCGAGTGGCGTGGCGCGGGCTGCTCCATGTGCCTGGGCATGAACCCCGACCAGCTCACGCCGGGCGAGCGCAGCGCCTCGACCTCCAACCGCAACTTCGAGGGCCGTCAGGGCAAGGGTGGCCGTACGCACCTGGTCTCGCCCGACGTCGCCGTCGCCACCGCAGTCACGGGCCACCTGGCCTCGCCTGCCGAGCTCTGAGGACGATCACCATGGACAAGTTCACCTCCCACACCGGAGTCGGTGCCCCGCTGCGCCGCAGCAACGTCGACACCGACCAGATCATCCCCGCGGTGTACCTCAAGCGCGTCACCCGCACGGGCTTCGAGGACGGCCTGTTCGCCGCCTGGCGCAACGACCCCGAGTTCGTGCTGAACCAGCCGTCCTACACGAACGCCACGGTCCTGGTGGCCGGCCCGGACTTCGGCACCGGCTCGTCGCGCGAGCACGCCGTCTGGGCGCTGCAGAACTACGGCTTCAAGGTCATCATCAGCCCGCGGTTCGGCGACATCTTCCGGAGCAACTCGGGCAAGGCCGGGCTGCTCGCGGCGCAGGTCGACGAGAAGGTCGTCGCCGCGCTGTGGGCGTACCTCGAGGCCAACCCCGGCGCCGAGATCTCGGTGGACCTGGAGTCCCGCACGGTCTCGGCCGGCGAGGGTGTCGACCGCATCGAGGACTCGTTCACGATCGACGACTACACCCGCTGGCGCCTGCTCGAGGGCCTGGACGACATCGGCATCACGCTGGGTCACGCGGACGACATCTCGGCCTACGAAGCACGCCGCCCGAGCTTCAAGCCCGCGACGCTCTGACTCCTGCCCGGCACGGCCCCACGGTCGTACTAGGGTCGTCCCATGTCCCGCACCCGTCCGTTGCCTCCGGTGCTCCGTGTCGTGGTGTGGGTGCTCCGCCCGCTGTTCATGGTGGTCACGAAGCGCGACTGGCGCGGTGACGAGCACCTGCCCTCCTCGGGCGGGTTCGTGCTGGCGGCCAACCACCTGTCGTACACCGATCCGTTCCTGTTCGGGCACTGGCTGGTCGACCACGACATCCCGCCGCGCTTCCTGGTCAAGGACCCGCTGTTCGCCGTGCCGGTGATCGGCCGCCTGCTCCGCAAGGCCGAGCAGATCCCGGTCTACCGCGGCACCGGCGCGGCCGCCGAGTCGCTGCGCGCGGCGATCCACGCCGCGGAGTCGGGCTCGATCGTCGCGATCTACCCCGAGGGCACGATGACCCGCGACCCCGCCGGCTGGCCGATGTCGGGCCGCGACGGCGCGGTCCGCACCGCGCACGCCGCGGGGGTGCCGCTCGTGCCCGTGGCGCAGTGGGGGCCGCAGGCGATCATGTGGCCCTACCGCCGTGAGTTCCGGCTGTTCCCGCGCAAGACCATCCACGTCCGGGTGGGCGCGCCGATCGACCTGTCCGGCCTGGGGGAGATCCCCACGCAGGAGCAGCTCCACACGGCCACCGAGCGCCTGATGGACGAGATCACGGCTCTGCAGGCGCAGATCCGCGGCGAGTCGCCCACGACCCCGCGGATCGACGTGCGCACGCTGAAGAAGCCCAAGACCCGATACGAGGAGAGCTGATGGTCACTGCAGCAGTCATGGGAGCCGGGTCCTGGGGCACCGCCTTCTCGATCGTGCTGGCCGACGCCGGCCACGACGTGCACCTGTGGGGTCGTCGTGACGAGACGTGCGCCAACATCAACGAGCGGCACGAGAACACCGAGTACCTCCCCGGTCAGGAGCTGCCGGCCACGATCCGCGCCACCACCGACCCGGCCGAGGCGCTCGCCGACGCCGCGATCGTCGTGCTCGCCGTGCCCTCCCAGACGCTGCGCCCGAACCTCGAGTCGTGGGGCCACCTGATCGAGCCGTCGGCCGTCATGGTGAGCCTCATGAAGGGCGTCGAGCTCGGCTCGCACATGCGGATGAGCGAGGTCATCGCCGAGGTCACCGGAGCCGGTCCCGAGCGGATCGCGGTCATCACCGGCCCGAACCTCGCCAAGGAGATCGCGCGGCGCGAGCCCGCCGCCGCGGTCGTGGCGTGCGAGGACGAGTCGGTCGCGCTGCAGCTGCAGAAGTACCTGCACACGCCGGCGTTCCGCCCCTACACGAACACCGACGTCGTGGGCTGCGAGCTCGGCGGCACGGTCAAGAACATCATCGGCCTGGCCGTCGGCGTCTGCGACGGGCTGGGCTTCGGCGACAACACCAAGGCGTCGGTCATCACGCGCGGGCTGGCCGAGACGGCCCGCCTCGGGATGGCGATGGGTGCCGACCCGATGACCTTCATGGGCCTGGCGGGCCTCGGCGACCTCGTCGCCACGTGCTCGTCGCCGCTGTCGCGCAACCGCACCTTCGGCGAGAAGCTCGGCCGGGGCATGACCGTGGACGAGATCACCTCGCAGACCCGGCAGGTCGCCGAAGGCGTGAAGTCGTGCGTCTCGGTGGCCGAGCTGTCGGCGATGCACGGGGTCGAGATGCCGATCGTCGAGCACGTCCGCGCCCTCGTCGACGGCCAGATGACGCCCACCGAGCTGGTGAACGCCCTCATCAGCCGCTCGGCCAAGCCCGAGACCCGCTGACCCTCCCGCCCGGGCTCAGCCCAGGGCGGCCTCGATGTCGGTCCAGAGGTCCTCGACGGCCTCGATGCCGACGCTCAGTCGGACGAGCCCCGCGGGAATGGTCTCCGGCTCGGCGGGGAAGCGGCGGCGCCGCTCCCACGTGGACTCCACGCCGCCGAGGCTCGTCGCGTGGGTGATGATCCGGCTGGACTCGGTGGCGCGCTGGGCGTGCTCCGCGTCGTCGACCACGAAGCACACCATCGAGCCGAAGCCGGGGTAGCGCACCTCCGCGATCGCCGGGTGCGCCTTCAGCCGGTCGGCGATCAGGGCCGCGCTCGACTCCGCCCGGTCGAGCCGCACGGCCAGGGTGCGCACGCCGCGGGCGGCCAGGAAGCACTCGAGGGCACCCGGGATCGCGCCGTGCAGCGAGCGGTGCGCCAGGAGTCGCTCGAACAGGGCGTCGTCGCGCGTGGCCAGGACGCCCAGCACGAGATCGCTGTGCCCGCCCAGCAGCTTGGACGCCGAGTGGCACACGATGTCGGCACCGTACGAGAGAGGACGGTCGCGCAGGGGAGTGCGGAAGGTGTTGTCGACCGCGACGATGGCCCCGGCCTCCTTCGCGGCGGCGACCAGCGTGGGCAGGTCGCCCACCTCCATCGCCGGGTTGGTCGGCGACTCGAGCCACACCAGGTCGGCCCCCGCGAATGCCGCGATGCTGCCCGCGGTGTCGGACGGGTCGATGAGCCGCACCTCGTAGGGGCCGCTCTCGACGAGGCTCGTCGTGCCGTTGTATCCGTGGCGCGGCAGGACCACCACGGCGCCGGGCTCGAGCAGGCCGAGGGTGGCGGCGGACGTCGCGATGCCCGACGCGAAGGCCAGGGCCCGCCCGCCCTCGAGCTCGCCGATGACCGCCTCGAACGACTCGTAGGCCGGATTGCCGTGCCGGCCGTACTCCGAGGAGCCGCCGGGGACGAAGGCACTCGCGAGGGTGATGGGGGCGTTGAGCGGCGCGCCGGGCTGCTTGGCCGGGCGACCTGCGATGACGGTCACGGTGTCGGGCTGCATGGTTCCAGTGTCACAGGCGGGTAGAGTCGAGCCGGTGCGCACCACGATCGCCGTCGTCTTCGGAGGCCAGTCCAGTGAGCACGGCGTCTCGTGCCTGACCGCGCGCGAGGTCCTCGCCGTGATCGACCGGGACCGCTATGACGTCGTCCCCGTCGGGATCACCACCGATGGCCGCTGGGTCGAGGAGACCGCGGTCTGGGACGATCTGGAGCCCGGCGCCCTCCCGTCCGTCCGCGACGGATTCCCGCCGTTCTCGTGGGACCGCATCCGCGAGTTCGACGTCGTGTTCCCCCTGCTGCACGGTCCGTGGGGCGAGGACGGCACGATCCAGGGCCTGTTCGAGCTGGCCGGGGTCCGCTACGTCGGCGCCGGCGTGATGGCCAGCGCGGTGGGCATGGACAAGCCGTTCACCAAGACGGTCTTCTCGGCCGCGGGGCTGCCGCAGCTGCCGTACGTGACGATCCAGCCGTGGGAGTGGGACGCCAAGCGCGCCCGCGCCGAGGCGCGCATCCACGCACTCGGCCTGCCGGTGTTCGTCAAGCCCGCGCGAGCCGGCTCCAGCTCGGGCGTGACGCCCGTGAACGACTGGGCCGACCTCGAGGACGCCGTGCTGACCGCACGCAAGTACGACCCGAAGGTCATCGTCGAGGCCGCCGCGCACGGCAAGCGCGAGGTCGAGTGCGCCGTCATCCAGGACGAGCGCGGCATGCCCATCGCCAGCGAGGTCGGCGAGATCGTCGTGGCCGCGGACACCGACCACGAGTACTACGACTTCGAGGCCAAGTACCTCGACGGCACCAGCACGAACGTCGTCCCGGCCGACCTGCCCGAGACGGTGCGCCAGCGCATCCGCGAGTACGCGCTGCAGGCGTTCGACGCCATCGGCTGCGAGGGCCTCGCCCGGGTGGACTTCTTCCTCACCAGCAGCGTCGGCGGCGGCCTGGTGATCAACGAGATCAACACGATGCCCGGTTTCACGCCCTTCTCGATGTTCCCCAAGCTCTGGCAGGCCTCCGGCGTGGAGTACCCCGAGCTGGTGGAGCGCCTCATCCAGCTGGCGCTCCAGCGCCCCCGCGGCCTGCGCTGACCCCGCCCGCCGCGCGCGCGAGATGTGCTCTCTTTTCGCCTCTCAGGTGGCCTGAAAGGTGGAGGGAGCGAATCTCGGGAGGTGCGGTCAGATCCGGACGACGGGGCAGGTCAGGGTGCGGGTGATGCCGGGGACGCGCTGGATCTGCGAGACCACCAGGCTGCCGAGCTCGTCGACCGAGGGGCCCTCGGCCCGCACGATGACGTCGTAGGGGCCGGTGACGTCCTCGGACAGTTCGACCCCCTCGATCCGGGCGATCGCAGCGGCGACGTCGGCGGCCTTGCCGACCTCGGTCTGCACGAGGATGTAGGCGTGAACGGCCATCGGGGAACCTGCTTTCTTTCGGCGGTGACACGCTATCGCAGTCCCCCCGGTCGGACGGGGTCGGCTGAGACAATGACGACGTGAGCGAGCAGACGATTGCGGACCTGGGCGAGTTCGGGCTGATCGACCTCGTCAAGGGGCGACTCGGCACCAGCGACTACGTCCTGGTGGGTCCGGGTGACGACGCAGCCCACATCGCCACCGCCGACGGCACCTACGTGACCGCCACCGACATCCTCGTCGAGGGCCGCCACTTCCGCCGCGACTGGTCCACCGCCGCCGACATCGGCCGCAAGGCGGTCGCCGCGAACCTCTCCGACATCAACGCCATGGGCGGCGTCGCCACGGCGCTGCTGGTCGCCTTCGCCGCGCCGGGCGACCTGCCGGTCTCGTGGGTCGCCGACCTCGTGGGCGGGATGGTCGAGGAGTGCGACAAGGTCGGCGCCAAGATCGTCGGCGGCGACATGTCGTCCGCCGACCAGGTCATCTTGTCGATCACCGCCCTCGGCGACGCCGAACGCCCGGTCACCCGCTCGGGCGCGAACGCCGGCGACCAGGTCGCGTACGCCGGCACCCTGGGGCTGGCGTCAGCCGGCTACGGCGCTCTGAGCCGCGGGTTCCGCTCGCCGAAGGCCGCCGTCGACGAGCACCGCGCTCCCCACCCGCCCTACGCCGCTGGCCCGGAGGCCGCGGCGGCGGGGGCCACCTCGATGATCGACGTCAGCGACGGACTGCTGGCCGACCTCGGCCACGTCGCACGGGCGAGCAAGGTCGCGATCGACCTCGACCCCGCCGCCTTCAGGATCCTCGACGCCGTGCAGACGGTCGCCGGCGCGCTCGGCGGGGTCGACCCGCTGACGTTCGTGCTGACAGGCGGTGACGACTACGCCCTCGCGGCCACGTTCCCCGCCGATACGGCCCTGCCCGAGGGCTGGACGAAGATCGGTACCGCGAAGCCCGGCGAGGGCGTCACCGTCGCCGGTGCCCCGTACGAGGGCGGCGCCGGCCACAAGCACTGGACCTGAGGGCAACCGGACCTGAGGGCAACCGGCGTCAGTCCTGGATCCGCGCGAACGGCGACGCCGCCTCCAGCTCGAAGGCGAGCTCGAGCAGCGTGCGCTCGTCGCCGTGGTCGGCCGAGAAGTGCAGGCCCAGCGGCAGGTCGTTCGACGAGCGACCCAGCGGCAGGCTGATCGCCGGGCCCCCCGACGCGTTGTTGAGCGGCGTGTACGCCACGTAGGTACGCAGCCGTTCGAACGCCTCCGTGAACTCGACGCGCGGGTCGAGCCAGCCCAGCTCGGGCGTGGTGTGGCCGAGCGTGGGGCTCAGCACCACGTCCCAGTCCGCGAAGACCTCGCTGTAGGCCCGCGCCGACCGCTTGAGCGCGATGATCGCGCCCGGGGTGCGCCAGAAGTTGCGGATGAACGCGTTGGCCAGGCCACGCGTGAACGGGTCCACCTTGCTGCGGTCGAAGTCACGCGAGATCACGAAACGGCCGGCGTAGTCCAGGGAGAACGCGAGCGTGCGCCAGTACTGGACGAAGTGGCGCTCCAGGGCGGCGTCGACCGGGATCGGCATCTCGACCACCACGTGCCCCAGCGAAGCGACGAGGTCGGCCACGCGACGCAGCTCGCGGGTGCTGTCCTGGTCGAGCGGCGCGCCGTTGAGCGTCTCGGTCACCAGGCCGACCCGGAGCCGGCGCGTCGAGGGACCCTCGACGAGGCCGACACGCGGCAGGCGCGGGACCGGCCGGAACCGTTCGGCGGCCGCGAGGAACACGGCGGTGTCGCGGACGCTGCGGGTGAGCACGCCGTTCGCGACGATGTCGAGCGGGGCGTCCTTCATCGCCTTGGCGGGGGCCACGCGGTGGCGCGTGGTCTTGAGCCCCACGAGGCCACATGCCGCGGCGGGGATCCTGATGGAGCCGCCGCCGTCGTTGCCGTGGGCGATCGGCACGGCGCCCGCGGCGACCAGGGCCGCGGAGCCACCGGACGAGGCACCGGAGGAGTAGGAGGGATCCCACGGATTGCGGGTCGGCTCGCGGTCGACGAACTCCGTCGAGGCGGTCAGCCCGAAGGCCGGCAGGGTCGAGGCGCCGACGACGGTGACGCCGGTGGACAGGAACTGCTCGGTGAACTCCTCGTGCCGTTCCGCGGGCTCGGCCGGGACCGCCGCGGAGCCCTGCTGGGTCGGCAGGCCCTTGAAGTCCGTGTTGTTCTTGATCAGGCTCGGCACGCCCGCGAAGGGGGCGCCGTCAGCGTATGCGTCCTCGGCCCGGATCGCCGCGCGGACGCGGTCGTCGTGGCTGATCCCGTTGAGCACCGGGTTCACCCGGTCGATGCGGGCGAGGGCGGCCTCGAGGACCTCGGATCGGCTGGCCTCACCGGAGGCGATGAGCTGGGCCACCGCGACGGCATCGTGATCGGCGAGGACGTCGTCGGTGAAGGCGTGGATTCGGGTCACCCCGCGAGGATAGACCGCGCGGGAGGACTGCCGCTGCCAACGAGCGAAGGGCGGGAAGACGAACAACGGCGGCCCGAAGGCCGCCGTTGTCATGAAAGATCTGAGCGTCTCAGCGCGAGACCTTGCCGGCCTTCAGGCAACCGGTGCAGACGTTGAGTCGCTTCGGGGTGCCCTCGACGACGGCGCGGACGCGCTGGATGTTCGGATCGAAACGACGCTTGGTGCGTCGGTGCGAGTGGGACACATTGTGGCCGAAGCCCGGTCCCTTGCCGCACACATCGCAGACGGCTGCCACGGCGACCACTCCTGAACTAGTTCGGGGGAAAAATACAACCTCTCGAGCATACCTGACGCGACACGGCCAGCGCGAATCGAGTCCGGTGTCGGCCCGATAGTCTCGACCCATGGCCCTGCGGATCGACACCGAGCGCTTCGATGCGTGGGCCCGCCTGTGCACGGAGATGCTGGCCGTCGCGCGCGACGAGATCGACGCGCTGAACGTCTTCCCCGTGCCCGACAGCGACACCGGCACGAACGCCTATTTCACCTTCGTCGCCGGCGTGGAGGCGATCGACGCGCTGCCGGCCGAGCCGACGCCCATCGACCTCATGCGGGCGTTCGCCGAGGGCCTGTTGATGGGCGCCCGCGGGAACTGCGGCACGATCCTGGCCGAGCTGGTGCTCGGCAGTCTGCGCGTGCTGCGCGGCTGCATCGACGGCCTGAGCGCCCACGACGTCGCCGACGCCCTCGAGGCTGCCTCCGCCGCCGCCTATGCCGCGGTGGGCCGCCCCCAGGAGGGCACGATCCTCACCGTGGCGGCGTCGGCGGCGAAGGCCGCACGCGAGGCCGCGTCCACCGATGACGACCCCAAGCGCGTGTTCGACGTGGCCGCCGGGGCCGCCCGCGAGGCACTCGCGCTGACGCCCACCCAGTTCGAGAAGCTCGCCCGGGCCGGGGTGGTCGACGCCGGCGGCCGCGCGCTCGTGGTGGTGCTCGACTCCGTCGCCTTCGCCCTCACCGGCCGCGCGCCGACGCCGCGGCCCGCCACCGTCCCGGTGCCGATCGTCGAGCCCGGCGCCGACCTGGGGGAGGACGGACCGTCCTACGAGGTCATGTACCTCCTGCGCACCTCCGACGACCGGATCGCAGGGCTGCGCGACACGCTCGAGCCGCTGGGCGACTCGCTGGTCGTCATCGGCGGCGAGGGGCTGTGGAACGTGCACGTGCACGTCGACGACGTGGGCGCGGCGATCGAGGCCGGCATCGCGGCGGGCTCGCCGTTCCGGATCTCGGTCA
>JBEVDF010000161.1:0-10784 GCA_040514145.1 Aeromicrobium sp. | reverse complement strand
TGGCCGAGGAGCTGTGGAAGGAGCACGAGGAGGCCGTCGCGGCGAACACGCCGCTGCGCCGCATCGGCGAGCCCGAGGACATCGGGTCGGCGGTGGCGTTCCTGGCGGGCGAGACGGCCAGCTGGATCACCGGTGAGACCCTCGTGATCGACGGAGGGCAGCGGTGGGGGAGCGGTCGATGACGGTCGCCCTCGACCTGCCCGCCCTCGTCGCGTGGATGCGTGAGCGAGGCGTCGACGTCGGCGCCTCGCTGCGCGCCTCCCGCGTCGGGCGGGGTCAGTCGAACCTGACCTACCGGCTGCAGGACGAGCGGGGCCACACCTGGATCGCTCGCCGGCCGCCCCTCGGCGAGCTGCTCGCCTCGGCGCACGACGTGGTGCGCGAGCACCGCATCCTGGCGGCGCTGCAGGACACGGCCGTGCCCGTCCCCGCGCTCGTCGGCGTGTGCGAGGACCCGCGCGTGGCCGACGTGCCCGTCGTGGTGATGGAGCACGTCGACGGCATCGTGCTGGACCAGATGGAGATCGCGGAGGCGCTCGAGCCGGCCGCCCGCCGGCGGCTGGGGCTGGACGTCGCACGCACGCTGGCCGCGATCCACGCGGTCGACGTCGACGCGGTCGGCCTCGGCGACCTGGCGTCGCGCTCCCCCTACGCCGAGCGTCAGCTCAAGCGGTGGTCACGGCAGTTCGAGGCCAGCAAGACCGTGGAGCGCCCCGACCTCGACGAGCTCACCGCGCTGCTGCGCGCCAGCGTGCCCGCGCCGGGGGACCTGTCGCTGGTCCACGGGGACTTCCACATCCGCAACGTGATCGTCGACGCCGGCGACGGGTCCGTGCGCACCGTCCTGGACTGGGAGCTGTCGACCCTCGGCGATCCGCTCGCCGACCTCGGCAGCACCCTGGCCTACTGGCCCGAGGCGGGCGAGACCGCCAGCGGCATGTTCGAGGCCACGACGCTGCCGGGGTTCCCCACCCGCGCCGAGCTGGCCCGGGCCTACCTCGACGCCTCCGGGCGCGACGGGGACACGCTGGCGTTCTGGCACGTCCTGGGCGTGTGGAAGGTCGCCATCATCTGCGAGGGCGTGTACCGACGCACCCTCGACAACCCGGCGAACACCGCGGAGGGCGGTGCGCCGACCCCCGAGCGCGTGCAGGCGATCATCGACCACGCCTGGCACGTCGCCGAGACGACCGGGTTCGCCGGCCGTCGGCTCACCACCCCGAGAGGACGATCATGACCGAGAACGCTCCCGACACCGAGGCCCTGCTGGCCGACTCGCCCAAGAACTGGGGCAAGTGGGGCCCGGACGACGAGGTCGGCTCCCTGAACTACCTCGGCCCGCAGGAGGCGCTCCGCGGTGCGTCGGCGATCGTCACGGGCGAGACCTTCACGCTGCAGGTGCCGATGGGCGCGCCCGGACACGGGGATCCGGTGTGGCCCGGTCGCGAGCAGATCCAGCGCGAGAACGTCATGGACGAGGGCTTCTTCCAGCGCGGCGAAGGCGACGAGACGCCCGGCGGCGCCCACTACGCCGACGACAAGGCGACGATCTTCCTGCAGGCGTCGACGCAGTACGACGCCCTCGGCCACGTCTGGTACGGCGGCCAGATCTGGAACGGCTTCGACGCGACCGAGACGGTCGGGCAGATGAGGAAGGCCTCCGTCCTGCCGATCGCGCAGAAGGGGATCGTCGGCCGCGGCATCCTCATCGACATGGCCCGCCACCGGGGCAAGGCCCACCTGGACAAGGGCGAGACGTTCACCCATGAGGACCTCGTGGAGGCGGCCAGGGCCCAGGGCCAGGAGATCGAGCCGCGCGACGTCCTGCTGATCCGGACGGGCTTCATCGGGCACTGGTACGAGACGACGCCCGAGGACTTCTATGCCGACTTCTGCGAGCCGGGACTGACCTACTCGCCCGAGCTGGTCGACTGGTTCCAGTCGATGGAGATCCCCAACCTCGTCACGGACACCATTGCGAACGAGGTGTCGATGGACCCGAAGCACGGCGTGGTCCTGCCGCTGCACAGCGCGCTGATGCGCAATCTCGGCGTCACCTTCACCGAGATCGCCTGGCTGGACGACCTCGCGAACGCCTGCGCGGCGGACGGCCGCTGGACGTTCCTCTACACCGCCGCACCGCTGAAGGTCGTCGGCGGCACCGGCGCCCCGGTGAACCCGGTCGTGATCCGGTGAGCGGGCACGTCGAGCACCGGCCGGGTGTGGCATGAGCGCCGCGGACGTCGATCCCGTGGCCCGGGAGCTGCCGACCCTGGTGGACTCCTCGCGGGTGAGGGAGATGCCGGTCACCGCCCGCGGTGCGCGCACGCGTCAGGCGCTGGTCGCCCAGGCCCGGCGCGTCTTCGAGCGGGACGGCTTCATCAACTCCCGGCTGGCGGACATCACGGCGGGCGCGAACTGCTCGATCGGCACGTTCTACACCTACTTCGACAGCAAGGAGGAGATCTTCACCGCGGTCATGCAGGCGGCGGCCGACGACATGCTCCACCCCGGCCTGCCGCGGGTGGACGACGACATCAGCAACGTGGCCGCGATCCTCGAGGCCAGCAACCGCGCGTACGTCGAGGCCTACCGGCGCAACGCGAAGCTCAACCTGCTGCTCGAGCAGGTGGCGACGATCGACCCGGACTTCCGCAGGCTCCGCCTCGAGCGCGGCAGGGCGTTCGCCGAGCGCAACGCGCGGTGGATCAAGCGCCTCCAGGACGCGGGCTACGCCAACCCCGAGCTCGATCCGTACATGACCGCGCGGGCGCTCTCGCCCATCCTCGGCCGCATGGCGTACCACGTGTTCGCCCTCGAGGAGCCGGGCATGAGCGTGGACGCGATCGTCCAGACGGCGACACGGGTCTGGCTCGACGCGCTGGGGGTGCCGCTCGACGGCTCCAAGCGGTCCTGACGCGGGTCAGTCGAAGCCGACGCTCAGTCGAATCCCACGAAGTGGGCGACGTCGTCGACCGACTCGCGGGTCGAGCGCACGTGGTTGGCGGCGAAGTCCTCGTCGGGGTAGCCCAGCGCCACGGCCGTGAAGATGACGTGGTCGTCCGGGATGGCAGCCTCGCGCCGGACGGCCGCGCCCTGCATGATGCCCTGGCTGTTGATCACGGTGCCGAGGCCGCGCGACCACGCCGAGAGCACGAGCGCGTGCACCACGGCGCCGAGGTCGAAGTGGGCGATCGGACCCGCGCCCTCGAGGCTGCGGTCGTGCGCGATCACGATGGAGACGGGGGCGTCGAACTGCCGGAAGCCGCGCATGACCCAGTCGAGGCGGGCGTCCTGGTCCTCGCGCGCGATTCCCATCGCGCCGAAGAGACGCTTGGCGATGTCGACCTGGCGATCGCGGTGGACGCCTTCGTAGCGCTCGGCCACCGTCACGTCGCGCTGCACCGGAGCGCCACTGAGCATCAGCCGGGTGTTCTCGGCACGGATGCGATCGAGGACGTCGCCCGCGAGCACGTGGAACTTCCACGGCTGCGTGTTCATCGACGAGGGCGCCAGGACGGCGTCCGCCAGGATCTCGCGGATGACCTCCTGCGGCACCGGGTCGGGCCGGTACCCGCGGATGCTGCGTCGCCCGCGCAGGAGGACGCCCAGCGAGGCGTCGCTCCCGCCACCGAGACCCTCCTCCAGGAGCGAGGCGGGCGCGCGGGACGTCAGGGCCGCTTCGGAGTTCATAGATGAAATCATATTCGGTTTCAGGTTAAGGTGGGCCGGCAGAGTGACGCACGTCACACGAGAGGAACCCCCGAAATGACATCCATCCAGGCAGCAGGCACGACCTTCCACGTCGAGGACACCGGAGAGGACGACCTTCCCGTGGTCGTGGGCCTCCACTCGCTCTTCCTCGACCACCGCATGTTCGACGGACTCGTGGAGGCCGGCCGCGGCCGGTTCCGGTTCGTCCGACCCGAGTTCCGCGGCCAGGGCTCGAGCGCCCCCGCCGAGACCGACGAGGTGACGATGGAGCAAGCCGCCGGCGACACCGCCGCGGTCCTCGACGCGCTCGGGATCTCCGACGCGCTGGTCGTCGCCTCCTCCATGGGCGGCGACGTCGCGGCGCGCCTCGCCGCGTATCGCCCCGACCTCGTGCGCGCCCTCGTGTTCGTCGGCTCGTCCGTGCGCGGCGAGCCCGCCGAGAAGGTGGAGGAGTACGTCGCGTTCGCCACGAACGCCGCGCAGCAGGGCTTCGTGGACGACCGCCTGGAGTTCCTCCAGCAGGTCATGCTCGGCCGGTCCACGCTGGCGGACCCGCAGAAGAAGGACGTCGTCGACCTGTGGTCCGGGCGGATGAGCGAGCTGGACGAGAGCCTCCTGCCGGCGATGGTCGGGGTCATGCGGCGCAAGGACGCCACGGCCTTGCTCCCGTCGATCGCGGTGCCGTCGCTGGTGATCTCCGGCGAGGAGTGCCCGGTGCGCCCGCCGGACTGGGCGGCCGAGCTGGCCGACGGCCTGCCCGACTCCGAGCTCGTGATGGTGCCCCGGTGCGGTCACAGTCCTCTGCTCGAGGCGCCCGACACCGTGGTGCCGAAGGTGCTGGACTTCCTCGGCGCCCACGCCTGAGACGCAGAACGGCGCCGCAGCGATCTCTCGCTCCGGCGCCGTTCGCGGTACGGATCAGGCGATCTTCAGGACCAGCTTGCCGGTGTTGCGGCCCTCGAAGAGGCCCAGGAGCGTGTCGCCGAACTTCTCGACACCGCCCTCGACGACCGTCTCTCGGGCGACGAGCTTGCCGGACGAGATGAGCTCGGACATGTCGGCGATGGCCGCCGCGTCCTTCTCCGGGTAGTCGAACACCAGGAAGCCCTGCATCTTCGCGCGGAACACGAGCAGCGACATGTAGCGCTTCGGGCCGGGCGCCAGCTTCTCGTCGTTGTACGTCGAGACGGCGCCGCAGATGATCACCCGCGCACCGCGACGCAGGTTCGCCAGCGCGGCGTCGAGGATGTCGCCACCGACGTTGTCGAAGTAGATGTCGATGCCCTTGGGGGCCAGCTCGCGCAGCCGCTTGAGCACGTTCTCGCTCTTGTAGTCGATGACCTCGTCGAAGCCGATCTCCTTGAGCCAGGCGCCCTTCTCGGCACCGCCGGCGATGCCGATCACGGTGCAGCCCTTGGCCTTCGCCAGCTGGCCGGCGACGCTGCCGACGGCACCGGCGGCGGCGGAGATGACGACGGTGTCGCCCTCCTTCATCTCACCGACCTCGTGGAGGCCGTGGTACGCCGTGAGGCCGGGCATGCCCAGCGCGCCCAGCCACGTGGCGGGACCGGCGACGGACGTGTCGATCTTCTGCACGCCATCGCCGTTCGTGATCGCGTACTCGGTGACGCCGAGCGTGCCGGTGACGGCGTCGCCCACGGCGAAGTCGGGGTGGTTCGACTCCACGACGGTGCCGGTGCCGGCGGCGCGCATGACCTCACCGATCTGGACGGGAGGCAGGTAGGAGCGCACGTCGTTGAGCCAGCCGCGCATCGCGGGGTCGAGCGAGATGTGGTCGATCTTGACCAGGAACTCGCCGTCGGCCGGTGCCGGCAGGTCGACCTGCTCGCTCGCCCAGGTGCTGTCATCGGGCAGGCCGGAGGGGCGCTGGGCGAGGGTGATCCGCTTCGTGGTGGTCATGCTTCCCGACCGTACTCGTTCGGACGCGCGGGGCCCATGGGTCCCGGGATGCCGGTGGGAACCGGGGGGTGGAGGCAGGGGCAGGGGGTCACGGAAAATCCTCTCGAAAGACAGTTGAATCCGGACTCAAATTCAGTACGCTGTGATTCTAGGGTGTGACACAAGCCACATCCTCTGAACATCCAAGGAGTGCGCATGGCGACTGTCCAGACCGTGAAGGGACCGATCGACAGCTCTGAGCTGGGCCGGACCCTGGTCCACGAGCACGTCTTCGTCCTGGGCGAGGAATTCCGCATCAACTACGCCGGGGACTGGGACGAGGACCAGAAGGTCGCCGATGCGGTGCGCGACCTCAACGACCTCAAGGCAGCCGGGATCGACACGATCTTCGACCCCACCGTCCTGGGCCTGGGGCGGTACATCCCGCGCATCCAGAAGGTCGCCGCGCAGACCGACCTCAACATCGTCGTGGCCACGGGCCTCTACACCTACAACGACCTGCCGCACCAGTTCGAGCACCGCGGCCCCGGGCTGCTGTTCGACCAGCCGGAGCCGCTGGTCGAGATGTTCCTCAAGGACATCTACGAGGGCATCGCCGACACCGGCGTGAAGGCCGCGTTCCTCAAGTGCGTCATCGAGGAGCCGGGCCTGACGCCGGGCGTGGAGCGCGTGATGCGCGCCGTCGGCCAGACCAGCTCGCAGACCGGCGCGCCCGTCACGGTGCACACCAACCCGCACACCCGCTCGGGCCTGGTGGCCCAGAAGGTGCTCGGGGAGGAGGGTGTCGATCCGAGCAAGATCGTCCTGGGTCACTCGGGCGACTCCGACGACGTCGACTACCTGTCCGAGCTCGCCGAGAACGGCTCGCTGCTGGGCATGGACCGCTTCGGCCTCGATGTGTACCTGAGCACCGAGAAGCGGGTCGACACGATCGTCGAGCTGGTCCGCCGCGGGTACGTCGAGAAGATCACGCTGGCGCACGACGCCTCGTGCTACATCGACTACTTCAAGCCCGAGGACAAGGTCGCGATGCAGCCGAACTGGAACTTCCGGCACATCCCGGACGACGTGGTGCCGATGCTGCTGGAGAAGGGCCTCAGCGAGGACGACATCGACACGATGCTGGTGAAGAACCCGCGCCGCTACTTCGAGTGATCCTCCCACTCGAGAGCGCAGGGCCCCGGAGGGGAGCCGGGGCCCTGTTGCGCGGGGGGAGTCGGGAGTCACGTCGTCGCAATGGGGTCCCTGTGGCGTCCGGCTGGTACGCTCGAAAGGTGAACGCGCCCTTCGTGCGCTGTTCCGGCCCGACGATGTAGCGCGGAAATCGCGTCCCTGGCAAGCGGGCATCCCCCACTGATTGAGACCCCTTGACCCAGATTGACCGCAGCCCTGTGCTGCCCACGTTCAACGACTTCAACCTCCCCGACGGCCTCGTGCGCAAGCTCGCACAGCAGGAGATCGTCAACCCCAGCCCCATCCAGCAGGCCGTCCTCCCGGCGGCCCTCGAGGGACGCAACGTCCTCGGCCGCGCCCGCACCGGCTCGGGCAAGACGCTCGCCTTCGGCCTGCCCGTGCTGGCCCGCCTCGCCGGCCGCACCAGCCGCCCGAAGGCGCCCCGCGCGCTGATCCTGCTGCCCACGCGTGAGCTCGCGACGCAGGTGCACACCGCTCTGCTGCCGCTGGCGCAGAAGATGGGCCTGAAGCACACCACCGTCTACGGCGGCGTGCCGATCAACAAGCAGATCAACACGCTCAAGGGCGGCATCGACATCGTCATCGCCACCCCGGGTCGCCTGACCGACCTGCTCGAGCGTCGCTGCCTCACGCTCGACGCGATCGAGATCACGGTCCTCGACGAGGCCGACCACCTGTGCGACCTCGGCTTCTTCAAGCCGATCGACGCGCTGCTCGCCCGCACCCCGGCGGACAGCCAGCGCCTGCTGCTGTCGGCCACGCTCGACGGTGACGTCGACAAGCTGGTGCGTCGTCACCTGCCCCAGCACGCGCTCTTCGAGGTGGACTCCACCGACGACAACGTCGAGACGATGGAGCACCACGTGCTCGTCACCGAGGCCACCGACAAGACCCGCGCGGCGTACGACCTGCTGAGCGCCAACCCGCGCAGCATCGTGTTCACCCGGACCCGCCGTGGCGCGACCCGCCTGGCCAAGCAGCTGAGCATGAAGGGCGTCACCGCCGTCGACATGCACGGCGACCTCTCGCAGCGGCACCGCGAGCGCAACCTCGCGCAGTTCAGCCGTGGCGATGCCTCCGTCATCGTCGCCACCGACGTCGCCGCCCGCGGCATCCACGTCGACGGCATCGGCCTGGTCGTGCACTACGACGCTCCCGCCGAGCACAAGGCGTACCTGCACCGCTCGGGCCGCACCGCCCGCGCCGGCGAGTCGGGCTCGGTCGTCACGATGACCACGCCCGAGGCCCTCAAGGAGGTCATGACCCTCCAGCGCAAGGCGGGCGTGACCGCGCGTCACCACCACGCGTCGTCGGCCCCGTCGCCGATGACCGCGGCGTCGCTGACGACCGCGGGCACCGAGGCTCCCGAGCTGCCCGCCGACGGACGCTCGCGCGGTGGCTCCAGCCAGGGTCGCGGCGGCCGCAACCGTGGTGGCCAGACTCGCACCGGCGGTGGCCAGGGCCGCGGTGGCCAGGGTCGCCCCGGCGGACCGGGCGGACGCCCCCAGGGCTCGCGCAGCCCCGGCCGTCGCCGTGACGGTGCGCCCACCAGCGCCCCGACGAGCGCCCGGAGCAACTGACTCCAGCGCTTCCGAGATCTGCTCCCAGTTCCACCTCTCAACCCAGTTGAGAGGCGGAAAGGGGAGCAGATCTCGTTATGAGACCGGTGCCACCTTCGCGAGGTGGCGCTCCAGCACCTCGTTGACCGCCTCGGGGTTCTCCAGGGCGTGCACGTGCCCGGTGTTCTCCATGCGGATCAGCTCGGCGTGGGGCACGCCGGCGACGATCTGCTCGGACTTCGCGGGCGGGTACGTCGCGTCCTCGGTGCCGGCGACCACCACGAGCGGGACCGCGATGTCGCCGAGCTCGTCCAGCACGCCCGGTCGGTGCGCGATGTTCCAGGCGGAGTCGGCGTACTCCGGACCGCGGCTCAGCAGCAGTTCGCGGACGCCCGCGAGCACCTCGGCGCGCGAGGGGTCGGTGAGTGTCGTGGTGCCCATCATGAACTGCAGGACGCCGTCGAGCACCGGCTCCATCCCGTGCTCGGCCAGCACCTCGACCAGCTGGTCCATCTCGTCGGCCTGCTCCTCGACGTCGGCGGAGGTGCCCATCACGACGGCGGACCTCAGCAGCTCCGGGTGGCGGGCCGCCAGACGCAGGCCGATGAAGCCGCCCATCGAGTTGCCCACGAAGACGACCGGTGCCAGGTCGAGCGCGTCGATCAGGGCGACGACGTCGGCCGTGTGCGTGTCGTAGTCCAGCTGGTCGCGCGGGGCCCGGGCGCTGCGACCCTGGCCGCGGTGGTCGTACCGGACCACGCGGTAGCGGTCGGCGAACTGGTCTGCCTGGGCCTGGAACATCCGCGCGTCGAAGAACATCGAGGCGCTCATCAGCAGGACCGGTGCGTCGCGTGGGCCGTCGTCCTCGTAGTAGAGGGTCGTGCCGTTCACGTCGATCGTGGGCATGGGGGGCTCCCGTCGTTTCTGAAATTGAACTCACATTAGCCGAATGTGGCGTGGCTCACACCCATCCCTTGACAGGAGCTGTCGCGGTCGCGCATGGTGAGTCCACCAACTATGTGCACAAAGTGTGCAGATACCTTGGATCGGCCCGTCATCGGGGGGCAAGCCGATGCGTTTGAGACGAGCTCGTCCCAACGGTTCGATCCAGACCGTCGAAGGAGACGAGCATGAAACTGTCCAGACTGATCGCGGTGGCGTTCGCCGGCGCGGCCCTCACCGTCGGCAGCGCGACCCAGCCGGTCGTCGCCGCCGACAACCCGTACGAGCGGGGGCCGAACCCGACGAACAGCAGCATCGAGGCGAGTCGCGGCCCTTACGCGGTGAGCTCGAAGACGATCTCGTCGCTGTCCGCTCGCGGGTTCGGGGGCGGCACGATCTACTACCCCAACTCCACGGCGGACGGCACGTTCGGCGTGATCGCGGTGTCGCCGGGCTACACGGCGGCGCAGTCGACGATCTCGTGGCTGGGCCCGCGGATCGCCTCGCAGGGGTTCGTGGTCATCACGATCGACACGAACAGCCGGTTGGACCAGCCGGACTCGCGCGGCACGCAGCTGCTCGCCGCGCTCGACCAGACGATCGCCGACACGACGGTCCGCAACCGCATCGACGCCTCACGGCAGGCCGTGATCGGCCATTCGATGGGTGGCGGCGGAACGCTCGAGGCAGCCAAGTCGCGTCGCTCCCTGGAGGCGACGATCGGCCTCACGCCGTGGAACCTGGACAAGTCGTGGCCCGAGGTCGAGGCCGCATCGCTGGAGATCGGCGCGCAGAACGACACGGTGGCGCCCCCCGGCTCGCACGCCATCCCGTTCTACAACTCCCTGACGAACGCCGAGCGGCGCTCGTACCTGGAGCTGCGAGGCGCGAGCCACTTCGCGCCGAACACCAGCAACACGACGATCGCGAAGTACTCGATCGCCTGGCTCAAGCGCTACGTCGACAACGACACCCGCTACGAGCAGTTCATCAGCCCCGGCCCCAGCCCGTCGCTGACCAACGGGATCTCGGACTACCGGATCGACTGACCGACGGCGTCGGGGCCGGCCGCCGGGCCCGCCCCCCCCCCCCGCAGGGGTTGCGCAGGGCGTCGATCAGCTCGGACTTCTTCTGCGTCGAGTAGCCGGTGAGGCCGATCTCCTTGGCGCGCTGGCGCAGGTCGGCGACGGTCCATTCCTCGTAGGCGGGGGACTTCCCGCCTCGTTTCCCGACGGCCTTCTTGCCGTCGCGGGCCGCGGCGTTCGAGATGCGCGCGGCCTTGGTCTTCGAGGCGCCCTGGTCGCGCAGCTCCTCGTAGAGCTCGGGCTTCTTCAGGCTGGGCGGGGCCTTCTTCTTCGGTGCCATGGGATCTCCTCTCGATCCCACGACACCACGACCCGAGGGGCCGCGCCACCGGACGGGGTCAGTGCTCGAGGAGGTCGCGGGCGAGCGCGC
>JBEVDF010000282.1:0-2741 GCA_040514145.1 Aeromicrobium sp. | reverse complement strand
TCCAAGCTGTTCACCGATCGCGTGGCGCGATGGGTGCTCTCCGCGCAGGAGTCGGGCCTGGCCGACGCGTCGCTCGACCCGGTGATGACCTCGCGCGCGCTGGCCAGCATGGTGAGCCGGCTGGCCTACTACTCCTTCGCGCTGGGGGAGGACTACGACGTCGACGCGATGGTGGAGACGTCCACGAAGCTGTGGTTCAACGCGCTGGGGATGACGCTGCCGGTGGCCGCCCGGGCCTGAGGTCCTGACCGGTCATTGCCATCCGTCGGGGGAAGCGCTAGCCTGAGTTGAATCTGAATTCACCTTTGGGAGACTCCCGTGGAATTTGCGTACGACGCCACCACCAACGACCTGATCGAGCGCCTGACCTCGTTCATGGACGAGTTCATCTACCCCGCCGAGGCGACGTTCTGGGAGCAGCTCGAAGCCGCTCCCGACGTGTGGTCGCCCCCGCCGGTGATCGAGGGGCTGAAGGCCGAGGCGAAGAAGCGCGGCCTGTGGAACCTCTTCCACCCCGGCGCCGAGGGCGCGGGCCTGACGAACCTCCAGTACGCGCCCCTGTGCGAGATCATGGGCCGCAGCCTGCACATCGCGCCCACCGCCACGAACTGCGCGGCGCCCGACACGGGCAACATGGAGGTGCTGAGCATGTTCGGCACCGCCGAGCAGAAGAAGCAGTGGCTCGAGCCCCTGCTCGCCGGTGAGATCCGCTCGGCCTTCGCGATGACCGAGCCGGCCGTGGCCAGCTCCGACGCGACCAACATCGAGACCTCGATCGTGCGCGACGGCGACGAGTACGTCATCAACGGCCGCAAGTGGTTCATCTCGGGTGCGATGAACCCGAACGCCAAGATCATGATCGTCATGGGCAAGACCGACCCGACCGCGTCGCGTCACCGCCAGCAGTCGCAGATCCTCGTTCCGCGCGACACCCCAGGCGTCGACATCAAGCGCGGCATGCGCGTCTTCGGCTACGACGACCGCGACCACGGCGGCCACGCCGAGGTGGTCTTCACCGACGTGCGCGTCCCCGTCTCGAACCTCATCGCCGGCGAGGGCGAGGGCTTCGCCATCGCCCAGGCCCGCCTCGGGCCCGGCCGCATCCACCACTGCATGCGCCTCATCGGCATCGCCGAGCGCAGCCTCGAGCTGATGGTCGCCCGCGCCAACGACCGCGTGGCGTTCGGCAAGCCGCTCAGCGAGCAGGGCGTCATCCGCGACTGGATCGCGGAGTCGCGCGTGAAGATCGAGCAGATCCGCCTGCTGACCCTCAAGGCCGCGTGGCTCATGGACACGGTGGGCAACAAGGGCGCCCACACCGAGATCCAGGCCATCAAGATCGCCGCGCCGCGCACGGTGGAGTGGATCGTCGACAAGGCGATCCAGGTCCACGGCGGCGGCGGCCTGAGCCAGGACTTCCCGATCGCCGAGTGGTTCGCCCAGGTGCGCACGCTGCGGTTCGCCGACGGCCCCGACGAGGTGCACAAGAACGCCCTCGCGCGCCACGAGCTGCGCAAGGTGGCCGCGCGTGACTGACGTGCGTGCCGAGGTCGCGACCCTGCTCGAGCGGTTCGACCTCGCGACGGTCGACCCGGTGGAGTTCCTGGGCGCCCGGTTCGACGCCGGTCTGGCGTGGGTCCACTTCCCGGTGGGCCGTGGCGGCCTGGACCGCCCGCGCGACGAGCAGCAGGTGGTCGAGCAGCTGCTCGCCGAGGCGGGCGCCCCGGCGCCCGACCTGGGCCTCAACAGCATCGGCCTGGGCATGGCGGCGCCCACGCTCATCGCGTTCGGCACCCCCGAGCAGCAGGACCGCTACCTGCGTCCCCTCTTCACGTGCGAGGAGGTCTGGTGCCAGCTGTTCAGTGAGCCCGGTGCCGGCTCCGACCTCGCGGGCGTGGCCACGAAGGCCGTCCTCGACGGTGACACCTGGATCGTGAACGGGCAGAAGGTCTGGACCTCGGGTGCGCAGAACGCGCAGCGCGCGATCCTCGTGGCCCGCACCGATCCGACCGTGGTCAAGCACGCTGGCCTGTCGTACTTCGTGGTCGACATGGCCGACCCCGGCGTCGACGTCCGGCCGCTGCGCCAGATCACCGGCGAGGCCGAGTTCAACGAGGTGTTCCTCAACGACGTCCGCGTGCCGGACACCGACCGGGTCGGCGACGTCGGCCAGGGCTGGCGCGTCGCCACCACCACGCTCAACAACGAGCGCGTGGCGATCGGCAGCGGCGCCGACCGCGAGGCCGGTCAGATCGGCATCGTCACGCAGCGGTGGCGCACCGACCCGTCGGTCCGCTCCGCCGCCGAGCACGACCGGCTCATGTCGTGGTGGGTCGAGACCGAGGTGACCCGTCTGGCGGGTGAGCGCCTGCGCCAGCAGCTGGCCGTGGGCCAGCCCGGGCCCGAGAGCTCGGCCATGAAGCTCGCCTTCGCGAAGCAGGCGCAGCAGGTGTCCGGCTTCGCCCTCGAGCTCGATCCCGACGCGGGCCTGCAGTACGACGACTGGACCATGGTGCGCACCGCGTCGGCCAGCTTCCTGGGCCGTGGCCCGGGCTTCCGCTACCTGCGCGCGAAGGGCAACTCGATCGAGGGCGGCACGTCCGAGATCATGCGCAACGTCGTGTCCGAGCGCGTGCTGGGCCTGCCCGCCGACCACCGCCCCGACAAGGGCGTCCCCTTCAACGAGGTGCCCCGATGAGCGAGCGTCAGCGAGTGAACAGTTCAGAGCTTCGAATCGGGCC
>JBEVDF010000096.1:0-2965 GCA_040514145.1 Aeromicrobium sp. | reverse complement strand
ATCTGGCGCGGCACCGTCACCTGGAAGGTCCGTGCCGCGTTCGCCCCGGCCTCGGCCAGGTAGGGCTCGTCGATCGGGTGCCCGTTCACGAGGGTGCGGCCGGCCTCGTCGCAGCAGCGGACCTCGTCGCCGGCCACGCCGACCACGCGCTTGACCAAGTGACCTCCCTGCGGGGCCAGTCCCACCGCGCGCAGGCCGCGCTGGAGCGACGACGGCGCATCGAGGTCGCCCAGCCAGTCACCGGGATCACGGAAGACGACGACGTCGCCGCGCTGGGGCTCACCGGTGCGGTAGGCCCACTTCTGCACGAGGATGCGGTCGCCCTTCGCCAGCGCGGGGACCATCGAGCTCGACGGGATGATGAACGGCTGGACGCAGAACGTCGTGACGGCCAGCGCGAGCGCGAGCGTGGCGGCCGCACAGACCAGGGTGGCGAACCACCACGGCAGCCGCCGGTGCGGGGCCTGCGGCTCGTCGGTCACCCCGGGATCCTAGCCGTGGACGTGCAACGACCCCGCTCCCTTCGGGAACGGGGTCGTCGCGGATCCGGCGAGATCAGATCTCGCGCTTCTCCTTGATCTTGGCGGCCTTGCCACGCAGGTTGCGCAGGTAGTACAGCTTGGCGCGACGGACGTCGCCACGGGTGGCGATCTCGATCTTCTCGATCACGGGCGAGTGGACCGGGAACGTACGCTCGACGCCGACGCCGAAGCTGACCTTGCGCACGGTGAAGGTGCGGCCGATGCCCGAGCCCTGCACCTTGATGCAGACGCCCTGGAACAGCTGCACACGCGAGCGGTTGCCCTCGACGATGTTGACGTGCACCTTGAGGGTGTCGCCGGCGCGGAACTGCGGGAAGTCGTCACGCTTGCTCTGCGCTGCGATCTGGTCGATGACGTTCGTCATGGTCTCTCCTCGCCAAGTGCCACAAGTCACCTGCGGAATGTCGGTGTTGCTCGAAGTTTCGGGTGGTGCTGCGTGGAGGCTCCCTCGTGGCAGAGCCGTCCTGCACCAACAGCCCATGATGCCACAGCGCCCCGCCCCCGAGGAAATCGGGGACGGGGCGCCGGAGCGGTGCGTGGATCAGTCGAACTTGTACGCGGCGCCACCGTGCAGGACGTTGTCCAGACCGGCGACCTCCTCGTCCTCGGTCACGCGGAAGCCGATCGTGGCGTCGATCGCCTTGCCGAGGCCGAAGGCCACGGCGAAGGAGTAGGCCGCGACGAACACCGACGGGATGATCTGCGCGATCAGCTGGTCCAGGTCGCCACCGGTGAACAGGCCCGTGTCCGTGGCGAAGAAGCCCAGGTACAGGCAGCCGATGAAGCCGGCGACCAGGTGCAGGCCCACCACGTCGAGCGAGTCGTCGTAGCCGAGCTTGTACTTGACGTCGATCGCGAAGCAGCAGACCGCACCGGCCAGCAGGCCCAGGACGATCGCCCAGAACGGCGTCAGGTTGGCGCACGACGGGGTGATCGCGACCAGGCCGGCGACGATGCCCGAGGCGGCGCCGACGGCGGTCGGCTTCCCGTCCTTGAAGTGCTCGACGACGATGTAGCCCAAGATGCCGGCGGCCGGGGCGGCGATCGTGTTCAGGAAGATGAGCGCACCCAGGCCGCTCTCGGTCGCGGCGCCGGTGTTGAACCCGAACCAGCCGAACCACAAGATGGCGGCACCGATGAGGACGAGCGGGACGTTGTGCGGCTCGGCGGCTTCCTTGCTGAAGCCGACGGTGCGCTTGCCCAGCACCAGGGCGAGGGCGAAGGCCGCGGCGCCGGCGCTGATGTGCACGACCGTGCCGCCGGCCCAGTCGATCGGGACGGCGTCACCGATCGTGAGCGTGCCGATCCAGCCCGTGAGTCCCTCGTCGTCGAAGCCCCACACCCAACCCTGGGACGGGAAGTAGACGATCGTGGCCCACAGACCCGAGAAGAGCATCCACGGGAAGAAGCGCGCACGATCGGCGACCGCGCCCGAGATCAGCGCGGTCGTGATCACGGCGAACGTCGACCCGAAGGCCACGCTGGCCAGGCCGGACGCGCCGTCGCCGGTCGCCAGGTCCTGCAGGGCGAAGTCCGAGAACGGGTTCGCCAGCCAGCCGTCGATGAGGTCGGCCTCGCCGGCCGAGCCCATGTTGAATCCGTAGAGGATCCACAGCACGAAGACCAGGCCCATCGCACCGAAGCTCAGCATCATCATCGAGATGACGCTCTGGGCCTTGACGAGTCCGCCGTAGAAGAACGCCAGACCGGGCGTCATGAAAAGCACTAAGGCCGCACAGATGAGCAGCCAGATCGTCAGGGGTTCCATATCAACCTCTTCGCAGTAGGTAGTTCGCGGGTGCTGCGCCCGAGCTCCCTTGCCACGGCGCTGCACCGATCCTGCTCAAGGCCGATTACGTGGGGCCGCCAGAGCGGTTACGAACGCGTTACTCACTGAGGTCGCGTGTTAAATCCGGACGTCGCTGCTGCGTACGCAGGCGGGACTGCTCCCGCCGCCAGTCCGCGATCTTCCCGTGATCGCCCGACAACAGGATCGGCGGGACGTCCAGGCCACGCCACGAGGCGGGCTTGGTGTAGACGGGGTACTCCAGGAGGCCGTCGGCGTGCGACTCCTCCGCGAGGCTCTCGGGGTTGCCCATGAACCCGGGCAGCAGCCGCACGACCGCCTCGATGATCGCCAGGGCGGCCACCTCTCCCCCGTTGACGACGAAGTCGCCCAGGGAGATCTCGCGGACGTCCCACCGCGAGGCGGCGTGGTCGAGCACGCGCTGGTCGATGCCCTCGTAGCGTCCGCAGGCGAACACGAGCTGCTCGGCGCCCGACAGACGCACGGCCTCGGCGTGGGTGAAGGGCGCTCCCGACGGGGTCGGGACGATCACGACGGCCGCGTCGGTCGCGACGGCGTCGAGCGCCTCGCCCCACGGCTCGGGCTTCATCACCATGCCGGCGCCGCCGCCGTAGGG
>JBEVDF010000091.1:0-12440 GCA_040514145.1 Aeromicrobium sp. | reverse complement strand
CCAGCATCGGCTGGTTGAGGTCCGTGGCCGTGATGCGCGCCTCGGGGCAGCTCCGCGCCAGCGCCCTGGTGAGAGCACCGGTACCTGCCGCAGTCTCCAGGATCTCCCCCGGCGCGAGCCCTGCCACCACCTCAGCCAGGCTCTCCGCGGGCGCGTCGAAGATCATCGGCACCATCAGCCGCTGGTAGACCTCGGGGATCCCGCCGCGGAACTGCGCGTCCCGGCTCGCTTCCGAACCGTCCATGCTTGCAACGTACGCCGGTCGCGCCGGCCGTTCCAGAGGCGATCCGCGGTCCTGCCGACCTCCCATCAAGCGCACGTGACCGTTGTCACGGTTGTGACCCGTGGGAACAACCAGCGACGCACCGGCGTTGCGCATCACTGTCGCCCACTTCGGTCGACCACCCCTCAGAACGTCTTCACCCAGGAGTCTCGTGACCACCACCGCCATCTCGGCACCCCCGACTCCGAGCACCGACCGCGCCGGGCGCCTCATCGCCCTGCTCGTCGGCTCGGCGTTCGTCGTGATCCTCAACGAGACGATCATGAGCGTCGCACTGCCCGAGCTGATGCGGGAGTTCGACGTGCCGGCCGCGACGGCCCAGTGGCTCACGACCGCGTTCCTGCTCACCATGGCCGTGGTCATCCCGATCACCGGCTTCCTGCTGACGCGCTACCCGCTGCGCCGGGTCTTCATGGCCGCGATGATCTCCTTCACCGCCGGCACCCTGCTCGCAGCGCTCGCCCCCACCTTCGCCGTCCTCGTCGCCGCTCGCGCGGTCCAGGCGGTCGGCACGGCGCTGATGATGCCGCTGCTGATCACCACGATCCTCAACCTGGTCCCGGCCGACCGCCGCGGCCGGATGATGGGCACCGTCTCCATCGTCATCTCGGTGGCGCCCGCGATCGGCCCCACGATCTCGGGCATCGTGCTCGACCAGCTCGACTGGCGCTGGATGTTCTGGCTCGTCCTGCCGATCGCGCTGATCGCGCTCGGGTTGGGTGCGGCGTGGGTGCGCAACGTCACCGAGCCCGTCGACGTCCCGATCGACGCCCTCTCGGTCGTCCTGTCCGCCCTGGCGTTCGGTGGCCTGATCTATGGACTGAGCAGCATCGGCGAGGCCGCTGCGGGCGAGGTCCCGGTGCAGCCGTGGGTTCCGATCGTCGTCGGTGCGGTCGCGCTGGCCGTGTTCGTCCTGCGCCAGCTCTCCCTGCGCGAGCGGGCCCTGCTCGACCTGCGCACCTTCGCCCACCGCACCTTCACGATCGCGGCCAGCCTCGTCGCGGTCAGCATGATGGCGCTGTTCGGCATGCTGATCCTGCTGCCGATCTACCTCCAGACCGTGCTCGGCCTGAGCACGCTGGAGACCGGCCTCGTGCTGCTGCCCGGTGGCCTGACCATGGGCCTGCTCGCGCCGTCCGTCGGTCGTCTCTTCGACCAGTACGGTCCGCGCCCCCTCGTGGCCCCGGGCGCGGCGGTCACGTCGGTCGCCCTGTGGTCGATGGCGATGTTCGACACGAGCACGTCGCAGGGCACGGTCATCGCGGTCCACGTCCTGATGAGCGTCGGCCTCGCGCTGATGTTCACGCCACTGCTCACCTCGGCTCTCGGCTCGCTGCCGCACCACCTGTACTCCCACGGCAGCGCGACCGTCTCCACGCTCCAGCAGGTCGCCGGCGCAGCGGGCACGGCGCTCTTCGTGACCGTGATGACGCGCCGGTCCGTCGCCGACCTCGAGGCCGGCGCCTCGGTGGTCGACGCCACCGCCGCGGGCGTCCACGCCGCGCTGTTCTACGGCGGTGCGATCTCCGCGCTGGCCGTCGTGGTGGCCCTGTTCGTCCGGGGTCCCCGTGCGGAGGTTCCGGCGGAGGGCGCGGAGGCCTCCGCGCGCTGAGCGGGGGCGGCGCGTTCCACTCTGCGGCGGCTCTCGGTTACCGGGTGGGAACTACCGTAGAGTGAACGTCATCGTTCGGAACCTTCCCGAGGCCCAGGCGAGCCCGCCGCCGGCTGAAGGTTCCCAGCATCCATCGCCGATGCCCGCTGAGGATTTCCACCCATGACCGAGTTCGTTCCGCAGTTCCGCCCCGACGCCACCGACGCCCTCACCGAGGCGATGGCGCGACGGATCCTCGTGCTCGACGGCGCGATGGGAACCGCCATCCAGCGCGATCGGCCCGACGAGGCCGGCTACCGCGGTGAGCGGTTCGCGCAGTGGTCGTGCGACGTCCAGGGCAACAACGACCTGCTCACGCTGACGCAGCCCGACATCATCGAGAGCATCCACCGCGAGTACCTCGAGTCCGGTGCGGACATCATCGAGACCAACACGTTCAACGCGAACGCGATCTCGCTGCGCGACTACGACATGGTCGACCTCGCCTACGAGCTGAACTACGCCTCGGCGCAGCTCGCCCGCGCCGCCGCGGACGCTGTCGAAACGCCCGATCACCCCCGCTATGTCGCCGGCGCGCTCGGGCCGACCACGCGCACCGCCTCCATCTCCCCCGATGTCAACGACCCCGCCGCACGCAACGTCACGTGGGACGAGCTGGTCGAGGCCTACCTCGTCGCCGCGCGTGGTCTGGTCGACGGTGGCGCCGACCTGTTGATGATCGAGACGATCTTCGACACGCTCAACGCCAAGGCCGCGATCTTCGCCGTCGAGACGCTCTTCGAGGAGACCGGCCGCCGCTGGCCGGTCGTCATCTCGGGCACCATCACCGACGCCTCCGGACGCACCCTCTCGGGCCAGACCGTCGAGGCGTTCTGGCACTCGATCCGCCACGTGAACCCGCTGCTGGTGGGTCTGAACTGTGCCCTCGGCGCCGACGAGATGCGCCCGTACATCGCCGAGCTCTCGCGGATCGCCGACTGCCACATCTCCTGCTACCCGAACGCCGGCCTGCCCAACGCGTTCGGCGAGTACGACGAGTCGCCCGACCAGACCGCGGGCATCCTGCGCGAGTTCGCCGAGAGCGGCTTCTTCAACGTCGTCGGCGGCTGCTGCGGCACCACTCCGGCGCACATCGCCGAGATCGCCTCCGTGGTGGAGGGCCTCCCGCCGCGCGAGGTGCCCGAGATCGCGCCGGCGCTGCGCCTGTCCGGCCTCGAGCCGGTGACGGTCACCGAGGACTCCCTGTACGTCAACGTCGGCGAGCGCACGAACATCACCGGCTCGGCCCGCTTCCGCAACCTCATCAAGGCCGAGGACTATCCGGCCGCGTTGGCGGTGGCCCTGCAGCAGGTCGAGAACGGCGCGCAGGTCATCGACATCAACATGGACGAGGGCATGATCGACGGCGTCGCCGCGATGGACCGGTTCTGCAAGCTGATCGCCGCCGAGCCCGACATCAGTCGGGTCCCCGTGATGGTCGACTCGTCGAAGTTCGAGGTCATCGAGACCGGGCTGAAGGCCATCCAGGGCAAGTGCATCGTCAACTCGATCTCCCTGAAGGAGGGCGAGGAGCGCTTCGTCGAGCACGCGCGGCTGTGTCGCAAGTACGGTGCCGCGATCGTCGTGATGGGCTTCGACGAGGAGGGCCAGGCCGACAACCTCGAACGGCGCCAGCAGATCGCCCAGCGCGCCTACCGGATCCTGACCGAGGAGGTCGGCTTCCCGGCCGAGGACATCATCTTCGACCCGAACGTCTTCGCCGTCGCGACGGGCATCGAGGAGCACGCCCGGTACGGGCTCGACTTCATCGAGGCCACCGCGTGGATCAAGCAGAATCTGCCCGGCGCCCTGGTCTCCGGTGGCGTCTCGAACGTCTCGTTCTCCTTCCGCGGCAACAACGCCGTCCGCGAGGCGATCCACGCCGTCTTCCTGTTCCACGCGATCAAGGCCGGCATGGACATGGGCATCGTCAACGCCGGCGCCCTGGTCCCCTACGACACCGTGCCCACCGAACTGCGCGACCGCATCGAGGACGTCATCCTCAACCGTCGCGAGGACGCCGCCGAGCGCCTGCTCGAGATCGCGTCCGACTACGCCGGCACCGGCGAGAAGGCCGAGGCCGCCACCGAGGAGTGGCGCGACCTGCCGGTCGGCGAGCGGATCACGCACGCGCTCGTCAAGGGCATCGACGCCCACGTCGAGTCCGACACCGAGGAGCTGCGCCAGCTGATCTCCGACCGCGGCGGCCGCCCGATCGAGGTCATCGAAGGCCCGCTCATGGACGGCATGAACGTCGTCGGCGACCTGTTCGGCGCCGGCAAGATGTTCCTGCCGCAGGTCGTGAAGTCGGCGCGCGTCATGAAGAAGGCCGTCGCCTACCTCATCCCGTTCATCGAGGCCGAGAAGTCGCCCGACGACGTCAGCAACAGCAACGGCACGGTCATCATGGCCACCGTCAAGGGCGACGTGCACGACATCGGCAAGAACATCGTCGGCGTGGTCCTGCAGTGCAACAACTACGAGGTCATCGACCTCGGCGTCATGGTGCCGGCGCAGAAGATCCTCGACGCGGCGCGCGAGCACGACGCCGACGTCATCGGCCTCTCGGGCCTCATCACGCCGTCATTGGACGAGATGGAGAACTTCGCCGCCGAGATGGCGCGCCAGGAGTTCGACATCCCGCTGCTGATCGGCGGCGCGACCACCTCGCGCGCCCACACGGCCGTCAAGGTCGACCGCAAGTATCCCGGGCCCGTCGTGTGGGTGAAGGACGCCTCGCGCTCCGTGCCGGTCGTGGCCGCGCTGCTGTCGGACGACCAGCGTCCGAAGCTGATGGCCGACATCAAGACCGACTACGACGCGCTGCGCGAGCGTCACGCCTCCCGGGGCGACGCGCGCACGATCCTGCCGCTGGAGGCCGCCCGCGCCGACGCGACCGCGATCGACTGGTCCGACTACACACCGCCGGTGCCGGTCTCCCCCGGCATCCACGAGTTCGGTCCCTACCCGTTGGGCGAGCTGCGCGAGTACATCGACTGGCAGCCGTTCTTCAACGCGTGGGAGATGAAGGGCTCGTTCCCCGACATCCTCAACTCCCCCACGCACGGCGATGCCGCGCGCAAGCTCTACGACGACGCCAACGAGATGCTCGACCGCATCGTCGCCGAGGACTGGCTCACCGCCCGCGGCGTCGCGGGCCTCTTCCCCGCGGCGCGCGACGGCGACAGCACGATCGTCTACGCCGACGAGTCCCGCACCACCGAGCTCGCGCGGTTCGAGCACCTGCGCCAGCAGACCGAGCACCGCAAGGGCGTCCCGCACCGCTCGCTGGCCGACTTCGTCGCGCCCGTCGAGACCGGCCTGCCCGACTACGTCGGTGCGTTCGCCGTCACGGCGGGCCTGGGCAGCACCGAGAAGGTCAAGCAGTTCAAGGCCGAGCTCGACGACTACTCGGCGATCATGGTGGAGGCGCTCGCCGACCGGCTCGCCGAGGCGTTCGCCGAGCGGCTGCACGAGCGCGTGCGCACCGAGCTGTGGGGCTACTCCCCCGACGAGAAGCTCAGCAGCACCGAGCTCATCAAGGAGAAGTACGACGGCATCCGGCCCGCACCGGGCTACCCCGCCTGCCCCGAGCACACCGAGAAGAGCACGATCTGGTCGCTGCTGCAGGTCGAGGAGCGCACCGGGATCGAGCTGACCGAGAGCATGGCCATGTGGCCGGGCGCCGCCGTCAGCGGGCTCTACTTCTCCCATCCGCAGTCGCAGTACTTCGTTCTGGGGCGCATCGGACGCGACCAGGTCCAGGACTACGCCGAGCGCAAGGGCTGGACGATCGCGGAGGCCGAGCGTTGGCTGTCGCCGAACCTCGGCTATCGAACCGAGGATGAGTAGGCTGAAGGGGTGACCGACGCCGACATCCCCGTCCTGCGGAATCCGTGGATGGTGGCCGCATTCGAGGGCTGGAACGATGCGGCCGATGCCGCCACGAGCACGGTCGACCACCTGCTCGAGGAATGGGACGCCGAGATCTTCGCCGAGCTCGATCCGGAGGAGTTCTACGACTTCCAGGCCGTGCGCCCGGTCATCGCCCCGTCGGAGAACGGCAGCCGTGACATCGTGTGGCCCACGCCCACCCTGTACCTGGCCCATCCGCCGGGTCACGACCGCGACGTCCTGCTGCTGCGCGCGGTGGAGCCGAACTACCGCTGGCAGGCGTTCTGCGCCTCCGTGGTGGAGCTGGCGCAGGCTGCCGGCGTGCAGGAGCTGATCACCCTCGGCGCCCTGCTGGCCGACACCCCGCACACCCGGCCGGTGCCCGTCACGGGGTCCACGAACGACCCCGTGCTGATGGAGCGCCTGTCGCTCGACCAGTCCCGCTACACCGGGCCGATCGGCATCACCACGGTGCTCGGCGACGTCGCCGCCCGCGCGGGTATGGCCACCGCCGGCATCTGGGCCGCCGTGCCGCACTACGTGGCCGAGCCGCCCTGCTACAAGGCCACGCTGGGACTGCTGGGCGCCCTCGAGGACGCGATCGGCGTCGGCCTGCCCCAAGGCGTGCTGCGCGAGATGTCAGAGGCCTGGCAACGCGGCGCCGACGACCTCCTGGACCAGGACGAGGACCTGCTCGACTACGTCCGCACTCTGGAGAACGAGCGCGACGCCGGCGACATGCCCGAGGCCTCCGGCGACGCGATCGCGCGCGAGTTCGAGCGCTACCTGCGCCGCCGCCCCAGCGACGACGCCTGAGGGCTCTGCCTCAGAGCTCGATGCCCAACAGGGCGTCCACCGCCGTGCGCACGATGCGCGGGCCGTCGGCGTCGTCGCCCTGCGATGAGGCCCACGCGTCGACGGCAGCGAGTGCGGCCGGGGCGTCGAGGTCGTTCGACAGCGCGTCCCGCAGCCGCTCGACCAGGTCGGCGCCCGAGGGGCCGGTCGAGCGGTCGGCCGCGGAACGCCACCGGGCGAGGCGCTGCTCGGCCGTCTCGATCGCGTCGCCGAACCACTCCCAGTCCTCGCGGTAGTGGTGCGCCAGCAACGCGAGCCGGATCGCCATCGGGTCGCGTCCTTCGGCGCGCAGCTTCGAGACGAGCACCAGGTTGCCCTTGGACTTGCTCATCTTCTCGCCCTCGTAGCCGACCATGCCGGCATGCACGTACGCCCGCGCGAACGGCTCGCCGGTGGCCAACTCGGCCTCGGCGGCCGACATCTCGTGGTGGGGGAAGACCAGGTCCGATCCCCCGCCCTGCACGTCGAACGCCGTGCCGAGGTGGTGCAGCGCGATCGCCGAGCACTCGATGTGCCAGCCGGGGCGGCCGCGGCCCAGCTCGGTGTCCCACGCGGGTTCGCCCGGGCACTCCGCCTGCCACCGCAGGCAGTCGAGTGGGTCGCGCGTGCCGGGCCGGTCGGGGTCGCCGCCGCGCTCGGGGAAGATCTTGAGCATCGTCTCGGTGTCGAAGCCCGAGACCGAGCCGAAGCCGGCCGCGGACCGCACCTCGAAGTACAGGTCGTCGTCGACCTGGTAGACGGCACCGGTCTTCTCCAGCTGGCGCACGAGGTCGACCACGAGCGGGATCGACTCGACCGCGCCGACGTAGTGCTCGGGCGGCAGGATGCGCAGCGCGGTCATGTCCTCGCGGAAGAGCTGGGTCTCGCGCTCGGCGAGCTGGACCCAGTCGATGCCGGTGGCCGTGGCGCGCTCGAGCAGCGGATCGTCGACGTCGGTGACGTTCTGCGTGTAGTGCACGTCGAGCCCCTGGTCGAGCCAGACCCGCTGCAGCAGGTCGAACGCCAGATACGTGTTGGCGTGCCCCAGGTGGGTGGCGTCGTAGGGCGTGATGCCGCAGACGTAGAGCCGGGCGGCGCCGTCGGGCGTCGACGCGACGACCTCCCGGCGGGCGGTGTCGTGGACGTGGAGCCCTGGTCCCGGGCCGAGCCCGGAGTCCGAGAGTCGTGGGATCGGCGGGCGGGACCAACTCTGCATGTCGTCGAGCCTATCGGGACGCTGAAGTCCACAATGAGCAGGTGATCATGGATTGCGCGGTGTATCTCGATGGAGTGCGCGAGGAGACCGACCGAGACCCCGAGACCCTGGACGAGACGCTGGCCGACCTCGAGGGCCAGAACTTCCTCTGGATCGGTGTCAGCAACCCCACGCACGAGGAGATGGAGCGCCTCGGCGGGGCCCTCGGACTGCACCCCCTCGCGATCGAGGACACGTTGTCGCCGCACCAACGGCCCCGCGTGGACCGCTTCAGCGACCACCTGTTCCTGTCCCTGCGGATCGTGTCGTACAGCGACGACGACATCTCGACCAGCGAGGTCAACATCTGCCTCGGGCGCAACTACGTGCTCACGGTGCGTCATGGCGGTCCTGAGCTGTCGATCGCGCGCCACCGGGCCGAGCTGGTGCCCTCCCGGTTGAAGCAGGGGCCGATCGCCGCCGTCCACGCGGTCATCGACGCGATCGTGGACCGCTACGAGGACGTCGCGGCGGAGTTGGTCCAGGACGTCGAGGAGGTCGAGTCCTCGGTCTTCTCGCCCGACCGCACCCGCGACTCGGTACGGATCTACCGCCTCAAGCGCGAGACGCTGGAGTTCCGCCACGCGGTGGCACCCCTGCGGGACCCGATCCTGCGCTTCGCCCAAGTGGCCGACCCCGAAGACCTCCGCCCCTACTTCCGCGACATCGGCGACCACCTGCAGCGCGCGCTCGACGCGATCGACTCGATCGACTCGTTGCTGACGAATGCGCTGAACGCCCACCTGGCGCAGCTCAGCGTGCAGCAGAACGAGGACATGCGGAAGCTGACCGCCGGCGCCACGCTCTTCGCCATCCCCACCGCCGTCGCCGGGATCTACGGCATGAACTTGGAGCTGCCGTTCTCCCCGCAACAGCCGGCCTACTTCTGGGTGGTGATGGCTCTCACCGGCGCGGCCTGCTGGTACGTCTACCTGCGCTTCAAGAGGTCCGGCTGGCTCTGATGGCGTGCGACGGATCTTGTGGCGCCGAGGCCCACATATGGGCCGAACCGGCACAAGATCGACGCCGGGTCCTCGCCAGGTTGGCTCGGTGGGTGCCCGGACTCAGTCGCGGGCGCTGAGCTGGTCGATCTCGGCCTGGGCGGTGGCGACGTCGCGCTCGGACTTGGCGACGTCGGCCTCGACGTCGGCGAGCTGGCTCTCCAGGAGGGCGATGTGCGACGCACTGGGGTAGGCATGGGCGCGCTCCTGCTCGAGGCTCGCCCGGAGTCGTTCGCGGCGCTCGGTCCGCGACCGGAGCACCTGCTCGCGCGAGGCGAGCACCATCGAGAGGCCACGGAGTCGCACCAGGTCCTCCGCCTCGTTCCAGTCACGCACACCGGTGGACGACACCGATTCCCCGTCCTGGACCGCACGCTCAGCGTCCGACATGAACGCACCTCCCTTTTCGCTCACGCGGAAGTGTCACACCCACGCGTCCGCGCCGGGGCGGAAATCGAGAAGATTCAGGCGGCGACGGTGGCGGTGATGACGCCGGCCGACAGCAGGACGAGCACGAGCGAGCCGAGTGCGACCCGGTAGATCACGAAGGGCTTGTACGAGTGGTTGCTGACGTACTGCAGCAGCCAGTGGATGACCGCGAGGCCGACGACGAACGAGACCACGGTGCCGACGAGGGTGGGCACGGTGCCGTAGGCGTTCTCGCCGCCGGGGATGTCCTTGAGCTTGTAGACGCCGGCACCCACCACCGCCGGGATCGCCAGCAGGAACGCGTACCGCGTGGCGGCCTGCCGCTCGTAGCCCAGGAACAGACCCATCGAGATGGTGGCGCCCGAGCGCGAGACCCCGGGCACCAGCGCGCACGCCTGCGCGAGGCCCAGCAGGATCGCGTCGCGGGTGGAGAGGTCGCCGATGGGCTTGGTCTTGCGACCGATCTTCTCGGCGAGACCCAGAACCAGGCCCAGGATGATCAGCATGCTGCCGATGAACCACAGGTTCCGGAACTCCCGGTCGATCAGGTCCTCCAGCAGCAGACCGAGGATCACGATCGGCATCGAGCCGATGATGATGAACCAGCCCATGCGCCACTCGGGCTCCTGCCGGGCCCGCGCGCTGAACAGGCCGCGCACCCACCCGGATCCGATCGTCCAGATGTCGCGCCAGAAGTAGAGGATCACGGCGAGCTCGGTGCCGATCTGGACCACCGCGGTGTAGGCGGCGCCGGGGTCCTCCCAGCCGAGCAGCTGCGGCACGATCGCCAGGTGAGCGCTGCTCGAGATCGGAAGGAATTCGGTCAGTCCCTGGACGATGCCCAGGACCACGGAGCGCAGCAGATCCACCGTGCGAGCCTACACAGGAACCTTCAGGGCACCGACTAACCTCGTCCCATGCACGTGCGTCGGCTCGGGAGTTCGGGTCTCCAGGTGTCGCGGCTCGCGCTCGGGACGATGTCCTGGGGCGCGGCGGTCGACGAGTATGCGGCCGACGAGCAGCTGCGGCTGTTCCTCGATGCGGGCGGCACGCTGCTCGACACCGCCCCCATCTACGGCGACGGCGCCTGCGAGCGCGTCATCGGTGCGCTCCTGGACAAGCACGGCGTGCGCGACGAGCTCGTGCTGGCGGGCAAGGCCGGTGTGGTGCGCCGCGACGGCCGGGTCGTCACCGACGGGTCGCTGCGCTCGCTGCTGCGCCAGCTCGACCAGTCGCTCGCCGACCTCGGCACCGACCACCTCGACCTGTGGCAGATCCACCGCTTCGACGAGTCCGTCCCGATCGACGAGACGATGGCCGCCGTCGACCAGGCCATGCGCTCGGGCAGGGTCCGCTACGCGGGCATCAGCAACTTCACCGGCTGGCAGACCGTGGCCGCCCAGCACGCCTTCGCGCGCCTGGGCGGCGGCGTCCCGCTGGTCAGCACCCAGGTCGAGTACTCGCTGCTGCGGCGCGAACCCGAGATCGAGGTCATTCCCGCCGCGCAGCACGCCGGGCTCAGCATCCTCGCGTGGTCGCCGCTCGGCCGCGGTGTCCTCACCGGCAAGTACCGCCTCGGCGTCCCCGCCGACTCTCGCGCGGCCGACGCCCGCTGGGAGGCGTTCGTCGCCCCGCACCTGACCGCGTCCAAGGCCCGCGTGGTCGACGCCCTGGCCGCCGCCGCCGAAGGGCTGGGCGTGCCGATCTCCCACGTGGCGCTGGCCTGGCTGCGCGACCAACCGCTCGTGGCCTCGGCCATCGTCGGCGCCCGCACCACCGCCCAGCTGCAGGAGACCCTCGGATCGGAGCTGTTGGAGCTCCCCTCTGAGATCGTCGCCGCGCTCAGTGATGTCTCGGAGGGAGTTCGATGATCGACTACGAGTTCTGGGACGTGTCCATCGACCGTACGAAGTCGCGCAATGCCGTGTGTCAGTGGCTGACGCAGGCGGCGGAGTTCCAGGGCTGGGAGCTCCACCACCTGCGCAAGGACCCCACGGGTCACCGCACGGTGCGGCTGCGGCGCAAGATCATCCGGATGCGCGCCACCGTCTGATCAGCGGGGGTCGTCCGACTCCCCGCGCGTGCGGCGCAGCTCACGGCCGCGCCGGACGTCGTCCTCGTACTTCTTGCGGTTCTTCTCGATCACCCGGGTGTCGCGCGGAGGCAGCTGGATCTCCTCCTCGGCCGGCAGGCCCGCCTGGAGCTCGCGGCCGCGCTCCAGCTCAGCGTCCAGCTCGGCACCGAAGACCAGGGCGAGGTTCGTGATCCACAACCACAGCAGGAACACGATGACGCCGGCCAGCGACCCGTACGTGCGGTCGTAGTTGGAGAAGTTCGCCACGTAGAGCCCGAACAGTGCCGACGTGATGAGCCACGTGACGATCGCCACGACCGCACCCACGCTGATCCAGCGGAAGCGCGGCTGCTTCACGTTCGGCGTGACGTAGTACAGCAGCGCCACGATGAGCACGACCACGAGGAGCATGACCGGCCACTTGGCGATGTTCCAGACCGTCACGGCGGTCTCGCCGATGCCGATCGCCTTGCCCACCGCCTCAGCCGCGGGGCCGGTGAGCACCAGGCTCAGTCCGACGAGCGCCGTGAGCACGACCGTCACGACCGTCAGCAGCAGCATGATGGGGCGCAGCTTCCAGAACGGCCGACCTTCGTCGATCTCGTAGATCCGGTTCATGCCCCGCGAGAACGCGTTGACGTAGGCCGACGCGGACCAGAGGGCTGCCGCCAGCCCGATGATGAAGCCGAGGCCCGAGTTCTGGTTCTGCGCCAGCTCCACGAGGGTCGGCTCGAGCGTCGAGGCGGCACCGGATGCGCCCACGTCGCGCAGGACCTGCAGGATCGCGTCGACCGTCTCCTCGCTGCGCCCGACGAGGCCGACGAGCGACAGCACGGCCAGCAGCGCCGGGAACAGCGCCAAGACCGAGTAGTAGGTCAGGGCGGCTGCCAGATCGGTGCCCTGGTCCTCGGAGAACTCCCGCGCGGTCTTGCGCACCACGTACATCCACGGCCGCTTCTTGAGGTCCGTGGGGGAACTGGGGCCGTGCTCCGCGCCCGGCTCGGACGCCATCAGCGGCC
>JBEVDF010000063.1:0-3717 GCA_040514145.1 Aeromicrobium sp. | reverse complement strand
GTCGGGCCACCTCGAGCGCGTGCCGCACCCGACCGACCGCCGGTCCGTGGTGCTCGTGCCCACCGAGCAGGCCCGCCGCGAGATGGCGGAGCACCTGGCCGACATGCACGAGCGGATGAAGGCGATCGCGGCCAAGGTGCCGACGGACGCGCGACCTGCGATCGTCGACTTCCTGCAGTCCCTGACGTCGGAGATGGAGCGGGGCCGCCTCGAGGTGGGCCCGCCGTCCTGAGTTGTCCCCAGGTGGGGACAACGCTGTGGGTAAACTACATCGGTGTAATTCACGCTGTCCCACGCCCGAAACGACAAGGCATCCGAGCCCGGATCGGGTTCGGATGCCTCATCGTTGTTCTGGGTTCAGACGTGCGGCAGGATCTCCTCGGCCACCAGACGCAGGTGGTCCAGGTCGGCGAGGTCCAGCACCTGGAGGTAGATGCCCTCGGAGCCGGCGTCGGCGAACTCGCCGATCCGCTCGAGGATCTCGGCCGGGGTGCCGGCGAGCCCGTTGACCCGCAGCTCGTCGACCTCGCGGCCGATCGCCGCGGCGCGCCGGGCGATCTCGGCCTCGTCCGAGCCCGCGCACAGCACGAGGGCGTTGGACCACGCCAGCGACGCCGGATCGCGCTCGGCCTTCTCGCAGGCCTCACGCACGCGCCCGAACTGCGTGCGCGTGAACTCGACCGACTCGAACGGGATGTTGAACTCGTCGGCGAACCGCGCCGCCAGGGCGGGGGTGCGCCGCTTGCCCTTGCCGCCCACGATCACCGGGATCCGCTCCTGCGCCGGCTTCGGCAGCGCCGGGGAGTCGGTCACCGCGTAGTGCTGTCCCTTGAACGAGTAGGAACCGGAGGTGTCCGCCCACAGACCCGTGATGATCTCGAGCTGCTCCTCCAGACGGTCGAAGCGCTCCGGGGTGTCGGGGAAGCTGATCCCGTAGGCCCGGTGCTCGGCGTCGAACCAGCCGGCGCCGAGCCCGAACTCCACGCGACCGCCACTCATCTGGTCGACCCCGGCCACGGCGACAGCCAGCGGCCCGGGCAGCCGGAAGGTGGCACTCGTGACGAGCGTGCCCAGCCGGATCGTGGAGGTCTCGCGGGCCAGGCCGGCCAGCGTGATCCACGCGTCGGTGGGCCCGGGCAGCCCGTCGCCGCCCATCGCCAGATAGTGGTCCGAACGGAAGAAGGCGTCGAAGCCCAATCGCTCGGACTCCTGCGCCACGGCAAGGATGTCGTCGTACGACGCGCCCTGCTGGGGTTCGGTGAAGATTCTCAGCCGCATCACGCGCGGGCGTCGGGATCGTCGGTGCCCAGCGGGTTCGGCTGCGCGGCGAGGTCGTCCGAACCGGCCTCGTCGATGTCGAACGGCGCCTGGGCGTCGGCAGCGGCGGCGTCGGCGCGCAGCCCCTCCGCACTGGTGCTGTACGAGGGGGTGGAGGTCTCGGTGTCCGGGACGGAGTCCGTGGATTCGTCGTCCTTGGAGAAGTCGGCGGCGGTCTTGACCTTGTCGCCGACCGTGCCGGAGACGTCCTTGGCCTTGTCGCTGACGACGCTCGAGACGTCCTTCGCGGTCTCGGCGACGCGGTGGCCCACGTCGGCGGCGGCCGCCTTCGCGGTGTCCTGTGCCTTGTGCGCGGTGGACTGCACGGGATCGGTGTGCCACACCTTCTCGGCCTGCTGCTTGATCTGCTCATACCGGCCGCGGCCGGCCCGGGTTCCGAGGACGTATCCGACGGCGGCGGCCGTCAGCAGCGCGAGCTTCTTCACGAGGGATCACTCCTAGGGGTTGGTGAGAACCCCCCCATTGTGTCGCGGTTCGCCGACATCCTCATGTCGTGGGGCCGGGCGCGGGCGCCATCGCCCACCCGATCGCCCGGGTCACGGCCACCCCGCCGGCCCGGACCGCCGTGGCCTCGGTGACCGGGAGCCACGGCAGGCCCAGTGGTCGTCGGGCCCAGCGCGGCAGCAGGCCCACCGCCGCCGCGGCGAGCATTCCGTAGGGCGCCCGCACGGTCCACGGCACCGGCGGGTGCACCAGCATGAACCGGGCGGCGGCGCGGGCGGCGGGGGTGGTCCCGAGCTCGGATCGGTAGGACGCCACCGCCTCCCGCAGTGCTGCGGTGTCCTCGGGGACGTCCTCGGCGCCGAGCAGCCGCGCCGTGATCCCCGCCTGGGCGACGTACCGGTCGCGCTCGTGCGGCTCGAGGGGACGGGCGCCGTAGCGGTCGTGGGCTCGCAGGAACGAGTCGATCTCGGCCACGTGCACCCACCGCAGCAGGTGCGGGTCCGAGGCGGCGTACGCGCGCCCGTCGTCCGCGGTGCCGGCGACGCGCTCGTGGATCCGGCGCACGGCCCCGATCGCGCGATCGGCGTGCTCGACGGTGCCGAAGGTCGTCTCCGCGATGAACCCGCTCGTGCGCTGCAGGCGGCCCCACGGGTCGCCGCGGAAGCCCGAGTGCTGGTCCACCCCGGCCATCGCCAGGGGGTGCAGGGACTGCAGCAACAGCGCCCGGATGCCGCCGACGAACATCGACGGGTCACCGTGGACGCGCCAGACGGGGTCGTCGGGGCTGAACCGGCGCTCGCCCGCAGTGCCGTGGATGCGGGCCCGCCGGCCCGCCCCCTCCGGACCGGCCACGCGGGCGAAGATCGCCGAGGCGGCCTGGCCACGCACGCGTTCGATCATGGCGCCAACGTAGCCCCGGCGGCATGGGGCCGCCGCCGGGACTGCGGCCCGCCTCAGTGGGTGACGAGCTCGTCGGTCGAGACCGAACCCATCGTCTCGGCGGTGGACGTGGTCGGTACCGCGACCACCACACAGTGCGCGTGGGTCAGGCAGTAGTGGCTGACCGAGCCGAACAGCACCCGGCTGATGCCGGTGTGCACGCGTGTGCCGACGACCAGCATGGCCGCGTCGCGCGACGCATCGACCAGCGTCGGTCCGGGCCCGCCCTGCACGACCTCGATCCGGCGCGGGTTGCCGTTCGCGTCCTCGGCCCCGATCGTCTCGCTCACCCAGCGGGCGGCGTTCGACCGGGCGTCGGACTCGTAGGCCATCCACGGCACCTCGGCGCCGGCCATCGCCACCGCCGCATCGATCTGCCAGATGTGCACGATCTTGAGGTCCGCACCGCGCAGGTCGGCCTCCTTCGCGGCCCAGGTGAGGGCTGCTGCTCCGGCCGGAGTCTCGTCGACTCCGACGACGATGGTGTTGGTGCTCATGGCTAGATCCTTTCGACACCTCCATCGTGCTGGAGTCCGGCGCCGTGGAGCAGGGTCGAAGGTCCCGAGTTCAGGGGACCTCCGTCCCGTGCGGCTCGGTACGGTGAGCGCGTGGACGAACAGGACCGCAAGCGCTGGGAGAACATCGTCGAGGCCGCCGTGGCGGTCACCTCCGATCTCGACCTGGACAGCCTGCTGGCCCGCATCATCGAGCTCGCCCGTGACCTGACGGGCGCGCGCTACGGCGCGATGGGCGTGCTGGAGCACGATCCCGACGACGGGCTGGCCGAGTTCCTCACCCAGGGCATCGACGAGGCCACCGCGGCCGCGATCGGCCACCTGCCGCGGGGCGACGGGGTCCTCGGCGTCGTCCTCCGCGACGGGGTGCCGCTGCGGCTCGACGACGTCGCCTCGCACCCGGACTCGGTCGGCTTCCCGCCGCACCACCCGCCGATGGGCGCCTTCCTCGGGGTGCCGGTGCGGGTCAACGGGCAGGTGT